>JBFEPB010000102.1:0-5789 GCA_041550295.1 bacterium
ACGGTCTGGTCGCATAAAAAACAAGAAAGGTTCGATCACATTGATCCCGATCCTGTCTATGCCTGAGGATGACAAGACCCATCCGATCCCTGACCTGACCGGCTACATCACCGAAGGCCAGATTATTCTCTCGCGCGGTCTGTACCGGAAAAAGGTATCACCGCCCATTGATGTTCAGCAGTCTCTATCCCGCTTGAAGGATAAGGGTATTGGCAAGGGAAAGACACGCGAAGACCACGCAGATCTTTTCAATCAGCTAATCGCGTGCTATGCACGCGGTAAGGAGGCGGCTGAGCTTGCAGTGATTCTCGGCGAAGCAGCGCTCTCAGACATGGACAAGATCTATCTCGAATTTTCAAAGGAATATGAGGAGCGGTACATATCACAAGGCGAGTACGAAGACCGGACCATCGAGCAGACGCTCGATCTTGGCTGGGAACTACTGCGCATGGTGCCGCGTGGTGAAATGAAGCGTGTGCGTGATGAATACCTGAGAAAGTACTACGATGCAAAGGCAGGCGGCGCCAAGGCATCAGGTAAAGAAGCAGAAAACCCGGAACACCCGGATAAGAAATGAAGCTCGATATCCCTCCGACCAGGATGCAATTGCTCTATCTGAAGAAGCGGGGTAATGTCGCCCGGCGTGGACACAAATTGCTCAAAGACAAGCAAGACGAATTGATGCGCAGGATACTCGAGTTGGTTCATCGTATACGCGACCTTCGTTTGAGGATCGAGGAAGAATTGAGGAGCGCCTTCGGTTTCTTCTATTTTGCATCGAGCAAGCAAGCGCCCAAAGCCACTGATGAAGCCTTGCTCGCGATAACCAAAACGATCGATATTGAATACAGTACCGAGCGTGTTCTCAACCTGAAGATCCCAAGATTCTCTAAGAAGATATCTGGTCAGCTTATCGGCTACGGATTTCTGTCAACCTCGGGCGATCTCGATCTGGCAATGCTGAAAATAGACCAGCTCATTTCGCGGCTTCTTGAGCTCGCGGAATTGGAAAAGACGCTGGAGTTGCTTGCGAATGAGATCGAGAAGACGAGACGCCGGGTCAACGCCCTCGAGTATATTCTGATTCCTTCGATAGATGAGACGATTAAATTCATAAACCTCAAGTTGTCAGAGATCGAAAGGGCCGATCTGACCCGATTGATGCGGGTGAAGGAGATCGTCCGTAGCAAATTGTAGCATCTGGTTAAGAAGACATTTACAAAGGAGGAACCGTGGTTGAAGGTTTGGGGCTGGTAATGATTCTTGCCTTTGTAACGCTGATATTCGGCATCATCCGTGGCGCTATACAGGTAATCATTCCTCAGATTCTTGTGCTGTTCGTGGTCGTATATCTACTAATTCGCGTGCGTGTGAAAATAGCCAAGGCTGAAAAAGAGAAGTTGAGAAGCCGGATCGACGAGTTAGAAGGCAAGATAAAAGCATTGGCTGGAGATACGCGTCAGTAGTACCAGCAAAATAGTCCTTTCTGTAATTTTCATGTCGTTAGTTGTTCTTACGCTTGTCCTGTTCACCGTCAGGTTGGATTATTCCATTTTTGGCTCGCTCCCTAAGGATGCAGCACAGCGCTGCTATGAGTTATCCTACGGTCAGACAACTGATTCAGTGCTGCAGCATTTAGAAGAGGAGGCCGGTTCAGGTATGACCAGGAATGAGCCCTTCGCGATGCTGATACAATTGATCAAGTACTTTTCTACATTCGACCGGGAAAGTGATGGCGATTACCTGACTCTCCGGGAGATATTGGGTCAAAAGCGCGGCAATGTTCAGAGTTACATTACTGCGATCTGCGTGATCATGCAGAAATGGGGTTGGGATATTCAGTACCTGTATAACGAGAGTGAACATTATCTGGGGATCAACTTCGAAGAGGAATGGGCGATCCGGCAGGGACACTGGGTCGAGATAGATGGCTTCCGTTATTACCTGAAAGTATTTGATACTAATACGCCAGTTGGCGAGTTGACCGTGGACGAACCTCTCCTTACATATCAGTCGTTACAAGGATTTGCCAGAGGTTTGAAACCGGTACCTCTCATTATTCGTTTGCCCGTGTTCGAAGGCAATGTTAGCTCACGCCGTCTGAGTTGGCATTACGGAGATGCGATTTTTGGTTTGACCATGGACATTCCTGAGGAACAGGTAGAGTGGACGCGTAATCTGCCTTCTTCGCTGTTCGGTACGGTCGCATCTGGCTCCCTGGAGCTGGAACGGCTCGGTGTGATTGAGAGAATTAGATCCATGGTCACCGGTCTCGACGAGTACGAGAAGGTGAATTTTCTGTTGAAGTTCTGCCAGTCCGAAGACATATTTGCCTACGATAGTACACAACCGATCGTCAGCGTAAGCAGGCAGTTTTTCGAATTGAGGAATGATTGCGACGGCCGAAGTGTTTTGCTGTATTGTTTGTTGAGAACGGTTCTCGAATATCCGGATTCTCACATTGTCTTCATCGAGTGGCCATATCATATCGCGCTGGCGCTCAAACCGCTGACCGAGAGATCCGCACGGTTGCTGACGCTGAAGGGGGTCAGGGTCGGCGATGACTACTATGTTCTGGATCCATCATATGTCGGTGATACATCATGGGGGAGTTCGATCGAATTCCCCGGTAATGAATGCCGGTTGATATTTCCACAGTTGTCACATCGTGTTGACTAGTCAATTACCCCGTGTATAATCCCTGAAGATGAAGATCCTCGTTACTGGAGGTTGCGGGTTCATTGGTTCGCATATCGTTGACGCTTACCTCGCCGAAGGCCACGAAGTGACTGTTGTCGATGACCTCTCAACCGGCGATATCGGCAATCTCAATCCAAAAGCCAGGTTCTACGAGAGAGATATAAGCAATGACATCAAGGATATTTTCAGCACCGGGAGTTTCGACCTGGTGAACCACCATGCGGCGCAGATCAATGTGAGAACTTCGGTTGAAAAACCGTTATTTGACGCGAAGATTAATATACTCGGGACACTGAATCTTCTGAATCTGGCGGTGCAGCACGGAGTGAAGAAGTTCATTTTTGCCTCGAGCGGCGGTGCAATCTATGGTGAACCAGAAAATCTCCCCGCGAATGAATCTACACCCCTATCACCGCTATCGCCGTACGGTGCCTCAAAGGTCGCAGCCGAGGAGTACATAATGACGTTCGCTCGTCTCTTTGGTTTACACGGCGTGATTTTACGTTACAGCAATGTTTATGGTCCGCGCCAGATTGCAAAGAGCGAGGCAGGAGTTATTTCCATTTTCATTGATAATATCCTTAAGAACCAACCATGTATTGTCTACGGTGACGGGGGACAAACCAGGGATTATGTTTATGTGGGTGATGTCGTTCAGGCAAATCTTCTTGTGCTGGGTGCCGAATCGTGCGTTGTCAATATTGGAACCGGGGTGGAGACATCAGTAAACGATCTGATCGACCGGTTTTCAGCCGTTTCAGGAAAAGAAATCGAACATCGGCATGTAGAGCCGCGTCCTGGCGAAGTTTTGAGAAGTGTTCTGGATTGCCATAAGGCTGCTTCGCAAATCGGATGGCAACCGAGTACAGCCTTGGCTGAGGGGATAGCAGAGACCCTTGAGTACTTCAAGAAAATACCTCGATCCTGAAGTATTAGCTCGACTATCACGGTTGGATATCAAGGCCCGTCTGGTGGTCGAGGGGTTTTTGAGCGGTCTGCATTCTAGTCCCTTAAAGGGTTTCTCACAGGAGTTTGCAGATTACCGTCAGTATATGCCCGGCGATGAACTGAAAAGGATCGACTGGAAAGTCTACGGCCGCAGTGACCGTTTTTTCATCAAGGAATATCAGGAAGAGACCAATCTCCGTGCTTATCTTCTTCTCGACAAGAGCGGTTCCATGAGTTATGGCAAAGGGATAAGCAAACTTGAGTACGCGAAATATCTTGCTGCCAGTCTCGCTTATATGCTCGTCAAGCAGAAGGATAGTGTGGGCATAACGACATTCGACAAGAAGATCGAGAAGATCATCCCACCCTCTGCCCGCCATACTAATTTCATGATGATATTGCAGGAGATAGAGAATGCGCAGGCAGGCGGCGAGACAAATCTGCATGATGTCCTTTATCAATTGGCGCAAAAAACAAGGCGGCGCGGGCTGGTTATCGTGCTCTCAGATATGCTAGATAATCCTCGTGAGGTCTTGAAGGCCCTTCGGTCATTCCGCTACCGCAAACATGAAATAATAGTTTTCCAGATCCTTGACCGGGACGAGGTCGAATTTCCGTTCGAGGAGTCAGTCATCTTTAGTGACCTTGAGAGCGACACAGAGATGGTTGTCACTCCCGGGTTGGTGCGTGATCGCTACAAAAAAAGATTCAAGGAGTTCATCGATTTCTACCATCAGCACCTGCTCGAAGCGCATATCGATCACACAGTTTTGTACACGGAAACGCCGTATGACAAAGCACTGCTTGCATATTTGCAGAAGCGAGCCCGGTTAGCATGACTTTCGCAACTCCCCTATTTCTGTTGGGCACCGCGCTTGCGGCAGTCCCGATACTGATTCATCTTTGGTTCCGGAAACGACTTAAGAGGGTCCGCTTCTCGGCTGTGCAATTCCTGAAAAGTACGGAAGCACGGCGCTTTGGCTGGCTCAGACTGCGCGAATGGCTGATTCTTGCCGCGCGCTGTCTGTTCATAATTTTTCTTTTCATTAGCCTGGCGCGTCCTCATCTCAGAGGTGCTTTACTCGGTATAGGCAGACTTGCTTCAGTATTTCTTATTGCCGACAACTCCTACAGCATGGCATATGGAGACAATCTTGAGCGCATGAAAGACCATTGCCGTCAGATAATATCTTGCTATTCATCTAATTCAGAATTCTGCATCGTTGAGTTGGGTGAAGCGCGGACAAAGAGTGAATCTTTCTGGATGAGCGGTAAATCGGCCTTGCATACACTGGAAAAGATAAAAATTGCTTATACTGGAGGCAGTGTCCGCTCAGCCCTGGCGAGAATGCCGGAGAGAGAAGCAAGATATGCCATTGACTACTTATATGTTGGGGACGGTCAGGCTGAAAACTTCAGGGATTTCCCGGTCGGTACGGAGGCACCGGCGGAGTTCTTCTGGGTACCAATATCTGCTGGCGGGAACATCGGTATTTCGAACGTGGTGCTGAAGGATCCGGTCGCTGTTGCGCTTCAGACCTATGCCCTGCAGGTGGCTGTGCATAGCTATGCTCCGCGGTCGTGGTCGGGCAAGATAGGCTTGAGCAGCGGCGATTTTTATGTTGAAAAGGAATACGCAATTCAGCCGTATGCACAAGGCCGGCTCGAGTTTGATATACCGGTGGAAATTGTGCGGGGTAAATTAGAACTGTTCGATGACAGTCTGCTGACAGACAACAACTGCTATTTCCTTAAACGGTTGCCACAGGACGTGAGGGTATTGATCATCGGCGAGAGCCCGTATCTGATGCGTGCACTAACGGCGGAGTCGCCAACTACTGCAGCATTCAAGGTTGAAACCACAGACAAAATCGCCAATATTGATTTGAGGAAGTACGACGTTCTGATGCTTGCCGGGATCAACGAAATATCGGAAAGCGAAAGGCTAAGGATCCTTGATCATCTTGCAAGAGCTAACACCGGGCTGGTCGTGATCCTGGGTGACGAAATTGGAAGTAGATTGAGCGAGATTGTGTCGCGGACGTGTCGCATTGTCGGTAAGAAGACGCCCAAAGGCTATGTTGTTCTGGACCGGGTAGACAACACCCATCCCGTTTTTAACATATACGAAAACACCGGTG
>JBFEPB010000103.1:0-5721 GCA_041550295.1 bacterium
AAACCAGAATCGTTTGCCTCTGCGGATCCATGCGTCGACGCCCATTTCGCTAACCGCTCTCAAATTCTTCAGACAGGAATCACCGTGTAGTTCGGTCATATTTTGCAGTTTGCTACATGTTTCAAAAGTACTACATTCATGGCATGCGAAAAACCCATTATTTCTACAGCATTTCCATATTTCGCATTTCACTTCATCCGCTCGTCTTTGTCGACATATCTTGGGACACTTTAGTTGAGTCATGAAGTCTATTTTCTCACAAAGCGCTTGAAAATCCTTCAATTCCTCAGGAAAAAGATGCTTTACCGTCTGTTGAAATTTGTAGCGCTCCATAGTTTCCTTCAAATGCTGTGCCGCATCGGCGATCTCTCCAGAGTAGCCGGCACAGTCGCCGCAGTACAAGCCGCAGTAAGCGAGTAGATCACTATTTTTCTTCATAACATTATTCTATTTGGAATGCCTGGAGAATCAAGGGTCATTAATATGAAAGCTGGCAATTTACACAACCGGGGCGGTTGATGGGTGTTTACTTGAGTAAGACTACTTTCTTTGTTTGCTTGCAGATACCTGCTTTGAGGCGACAGAAGTAGATTCCGCTACTGAGACGTCTGCGGCGATTATCCGAACCATCCCATTGTATCGTTTTATGTCCAGCCGGTTGATATCCGCTGTGTAAGGTTCTTACTTCCTGTCCGAGGACATTATATATTTTGAGCTCAACCTCTACCGGTTCGGTTAGGAAGTAATGAAAACTGATTTTGGATGCTGCGGGATTGGGAAAACAGCTGAAAGATATTGATGCTGTGGGTTCTTTTTCATAGTCATTCACCGCAGTCGCGATACTGTAGAGTTTTTCTTCATAAAAAACTGCAGCATTGAGTGTTTCGACACCCGTTCTCAATTGCAGCCAGTAATAATCGTTCGGTGTAACAACATCCGCTGGCGTATCTAATGTCTGCCACCCGCTCCATTCGATCACACCCACGTTGTCAAACCACACATAGCCGTCGCCACTCTGCGGCCCGTCACTCCTCAACCAGACGTCAATGTAATTAGTGCCATTTGCCGGCGTGAAGTTCTCGTAGTAGAAAGCCCAATCATTTGTGCCAGTGAGCTGCCCTATGGTCTCTGATCCGATGGCGAAACCAGTTGTCCGTGATTGATAGAAATGGATCGATGCCTGAGCGTTGTTTCCGTTATCTGATCTGATATATCCATACAGTGTGTGCCCAATCGTGTCAGAGGTACAAAGCATTCGGTTTTCAAAGTGCGTGGCGAGTGTGACATTCTGCTGCGAACGGAAGTGGCATAGTGACCTGGTACCGGCGTAGAAAATGCTGTCGTCATAGAATTCATCCGGGTGGTCGAGCAACCACATCGTGCATCCTTCATCTTCGAAGTTGCCGAACCATACCGTTTCCCTGCCGAGCCGGTATTCCCAGTTGCCGGCCGGGTTTATTGCGATTATCGAAGAGACATCGCCTTCTCTGGTCAGCCGGAGGGGTGCTGATATCCATACGTCGCTTTCTTCGTGTAATTCGACCGTGTCGCAGAAAGACGTTGTCGTCGATGTCAGCATTGTGGTATCGAGAATTACTTGCGCCGTGACGCTGTCCCGGTCGATAATAAGATAAGTGTTAAGGTCTCTGGTGCGGCGGGCGAGATAATCGAGTGTATACAAACCGAGTTCATCCTTTGCGGGTTTCGGGATGTAATCATCCAGGTAAACCGGCACCACGTTGTATTCGTAAAATCCTGTGTCGTTTATTTTGGCATTGAGTATCATTGATGGATAGGTTTCGGGGTAATTCAAGTCGAATGTGAAATCGCCGAGTGAATGCGCGATCAGTTTACCGTTGTATACTTCGAGACCCTGCAGGACATGTACGTGATGACACACGACGAGATCGGCTCCTTGGTCGATCGCGTGACGCCGGTCAGCAATATCACTTCTGCTCGGGACAAAGAGGGACGGCGAATACATTTCATCTTCAGCGAAATCCCTTGTGTCATATCGCGGGAATTCAGGAATGGGGTTATATTCGTCACCCGAATGCATTTCAACAACGATAATGTCAGCATCGCTTTCAACTGCACGGACTTGCCGTGAGATATCAAATTGTGTCAGATTAGCAAAACCCGGTTTGTTGAAACCAGCGTTAAGGTATGGTTGGTAATTATCGTACTGACCAGTTCTATCGCTCGAAGCCAGGAAAGCAATATTTGTACCTTTGGTGTTGACAAAAAGAGGCAGGTATGCTTCGTAGGAATCCGCTCCTGCCCCTGAATATCTGATATCATTTGAGTCAAGAACTTCTTGCGTTTGTTTCAATCCTTCTAATCCATAATCTATGATATGATTGTTGGCGATGGTAACAACGTCGATCCCCGCGTACACGAGACCGGCGACGTTTTCTGGAGAACCCTTGAAGATGATCGGTTTCGTAGGGTGTGGAATGCCGGCATCAGTCAGCGGACCTTCCAGGTTTGCTACGGTAACATCAGCGGCGCTGCCCAAATAGGAGAGCGTCGGTTCGAAGATCGCCTCAACACCAAGCGTCGGGATGATGCCGCCTGGGTATTCATACCTTCGCGCCAGCATCACGTCACCGACGAAATTCATGGTCAGCGGAAAGGTCGTAGGCCCGGGATCGATCGTGACCTGACATGTTGCATGGCCTCGCAGATCAGTGCTGTCGACTACTTCGAGGAGAACCGTATAAGCATGATCGTCTTCTACAACATAGGTGTGCATTGGGTTGGGCTGATTGCTCGTCGAATCATCACCAAAGTACCAGAAATAGTCGTGATACCAGGAATCAGTGTCGATAACAGTACTATAGAACTGGATGTCCACCAGCCTGGTACCACGGGCGTTCCTATAGATCTGTCCGGCTACATAGTTGATCGTAACCTGCGGCGCCATGGGTAGGTCAGTTGTGATGTCAAGCACTTCATCAAAATATACTACGCCGTCCGGATCATAATCCCGATCATTGATGAATACGATTCCAGTGATCGCGGGCAGATAACCGTAATATGCAAGCCAGTCCTGACCAACTGGCAGCAGATAATTGTTCCATGTTCGCTGGGGAAAGGCTCCTTGATACACGGTGACCCAGTCATCAGTATTCAGTTGCTGCGTTCCGGCAAATGAATAAAGCAGGGTATGCGCAGTGTCTCGCAACCCGAATCCCTGAATTTCGGCGAGCGTATCTAGATAAGCGGCAACATGCCAGACGTCGCCCGTGTCCAGTGAAACCGGCACTATGCTCTCGATCTTCCATGTGTTGCCCCACAGTTTCAGTGAGAATGCAGAGGTATTGTAGGTGATAAGCGAGTCGAGCGCCCAGGCGTCGGGGTCCATATCTTCGTTCGGATATGAATAGAGTTGTATTGTACCATCATCAAAATTCTCGATCGTGTCGGCGCGCGTTGGGTTGAACTCAATATCTGGCTGTGCTCCGGGTATGTTGGATGCAGCGGCCAAAATCAGGAGCGATGACAATGATATCAGCAAGTTCCTAAGTATTCTCATCTGAGAAGGATTATAGAGTGCGGCAGGTGATAAGTCAATGATTTGGGTACAGAAACAGGGGAAGGGACAGGCTACTTTAACAGTAAAGTAGCCTGTCCCCTTTATTCTTTTTGTTCTATCTCATAAGCAGTATTTTCTCGGTTTGGGCGCGTTCATCTGTTTCCATTCTGCAAATGTAGACACCGTTGGGTAGCTGTTTTGCATCCCAACACACGGAGTAAGCACCAGTGGTCTGTTTGGCATCGACCAGTGTCGCAACGCACTGGCCTGCAGCATTGTAGATAGCCACCCGGACGTGTGTTTCATTAGGAATCTCGTATTGGATTGCGGTCGTGACAGAGAATGGATTAGGTGTGCACTCATACAGAACTCCTCCTGATTTACGTGCCACTTCACTACCCTGGGGGCCAGCAGTTCCGGTCACGGTGAGTAGGCCGATACCGCGGAAGGGTATGCCATGGGTGAATTCGCCGGTTAGTTCACCGGCAACGCCGAGTTCCACGGTCTGCCTACCGTGGATTCCCATTGCGTAGAGATAATCGACGACATCCTCACGTTTGAATTTCACCATGAGGCAATCCTCACCGCGGAACTCGCAGATCTCGATCGGGCCTTGCCGCTGCAGGGGAGGGTCAATGGTCACCCCATTGATCTCGTTGAGGACGACCGAGTTTGGATCGATATCAGTCACCAGATAGTCACCGGGCAAAGCGATATGACAGGTGATCCAACTGCCCGGGCTGCCAAGACTGAGGATCGTAGGCAGAAAGTATACGTGCGCCTTGAGACCGACCAGGAAGGCGATCGAGATGGGAAAGCGTTGGGGCAGCACTGAAAAATGGTCGCCGACGTATGCCTGGAATGTATGTTCTATATTCAGCTGTGAGAGGGTGTCTGCAAATACAATGTTCTGAGGGTAGCAGCCCATCTCATCCATATTGCCGCAATCAAAGTATATTCCGAGTTCTGTGCTGATCGGCAATACTTCGGCATATGCTGGTGGATTATGCTGGAGCCACAGTTGCCATATCGAGTCGATTACCGCTGCGGAATCACTAAGGGGGAGACCAACGTAGAAAGGAGGACTCGTGAGGTCGGGTGAGAAAGCTGCGCCCATTGAGAAGAACACACCTGAGAAGAATCCTGCATAGGGGTTCCAGTAATAGGGCGGGCCCTGAGGATATTCTGCCAGCAGATAGGGAAGAGCGACCATGAGCATCACGTTGAACTCCAACACGCCGCTGTGAGCGGCAAACCGTGAATAAACATCGGGATGCTTCAAACCCAGGGTCATTGCGCCATAGCCTCCAGCCGAATGTCCCATGATATATCGGTATTCTGATTCAGGTATTGCGCAGAAATTCGTTTCGACGAAATATACAAGATCATTCACGATGTAATCCTCATATGGTCCGTTCAATAGCGAATTCGTGAACCAACTGACAAGGTAGGGCGTACTTCGTCCGTCTGGTTTAATGACAATGACTGGTTCGATTATTTGTCCGTCGATCATCGTGTCGAATATATCCAGAAGGTACGGATATCCCGTGTGGTCATCCAGCGCACCGTGGAGAAAGTAAACAACTGGATACTGGGTGCTTCCCATTGGATCATAACCTTCTGGGAGGTATATTTGAACCGCACAGTTCCTGGCTAAGGATACACTATAGAAGGTCGTTTCATATACGGTGCCCCCGGCGTATGCCGTACCCGTGAAACATATACATAATACAAGAGTGAGAAGAATCCTACTCATACTACACCTCCTCATTATATACAGATATCTCTACAGTTCTTGCTTCTTACCTGCTTTACTCTTTCTTCCTTCACTTATTGGTCAATTATTCGCCGGCACCTCCTTTCTTTAGGGACTTCGTAAAATACCCGATATAATGCGAAACAAGAAAATCATGGCAAAACAATCCCGTTGTTTTCAAATCTGTATTTTTCTTGGATCATATGTGTCGACAATGGAGAGTTCAAGCGCAACCGAAAATCAGTAACCTCAAGATGCTTATTATTTTGTGAGCTTTGTTGCAGATATTGTGCCCACTCCTTCAATCTACGCCTCCGGCTTTACAGGATCAAGATACTGGTGCTCCTATCTCTACGCATCATTATAGGAATAGTAGATGAATTGTCAAGGTTGAATCATTGCATTTGACCCCTTGACAAAATCGGAT
>JBFEPB010000104.1:0-5614 GCA_041550295.1 bacterium
CGAGAACAAGATGCTCAGACCCATGATCTCGTCCATGTGCCCGGTCGTTGTACGTCTCATTCAGCGTTTGTTCCCCAGTCTGTGCGGGAACATACTGCCGATCGAGCCGCCGCGTGAAATCGCGGCGAAAAACCTCCGTGCCGAAGTATGTAAAGAACACAATCTCAACTCAGAACAGGTGGGCATCATTCATATCACACCGTGCTCAGCAAAAATGGTTTCGATAAACCATCCGGAGAGTATGGCCAAATCGCATCTCGATGGTGCGATCTCCATACGAGAGGTCTATAACAAAATCATGATGAAACTCAAACGGCAAACGGGTATGCTCATGATGCAAACACAGAACCGCATCAGCGGAATCGGTATTGGCTGGGCAATCGAAGGTGGTGAGATCAGGGGACTGAAATATACGAATTCTGTCTCGGTATCTGGCCTGCTCGATACTATCCGCATCCTCGAGGACGTGGAATCTGGAAGATTGAAAAACATCGAATACCTGGAATGCTTGATATGCCCGGACGGCTGCATCGGAGGCCCACTTACCGTAGAGAACCGTTTTGTCGCCAAGAGTAATGCCCTCCGCCTCATGAGGCATTTCGGCGGCAAGAAGAGAGTCAACGGTGCCCTGGTTAAGAGACTCTACCGTGATAATTTCTTCTCATTCAGATGGGCAGTTGAGCCCAAATCCTTTCCCCCTCTTGATAATGACCGTAACGTCGCGATCCAGAAGTTGAAGGATAAAGAAAAATTGATACAAGAGCTTCCGGGCACCGACTGTGGCGTCTGTGGTGCACCGGACTGCAAAACGCTGGCTGAGGATATCGTAAGGGGTGAGGCAAGACTTGAAGCTTGCATTTATTATGATGAGATTGTGAAAAAAAATAGCAATATTAATGGAGACATGAATGAAACTCGCAGAAGTCGTTAAACAATGCAATTTGAAAGCAAAGCCCGCAGACGCGTCGCTTGACCGCGATGTAACCGGCGGCTATTGCAGTGATCTATTGAGCGACGTGATGGCACACAGCAAGAAAGGCAATATCTGGATCACGCTACAGGCACATCCAAATATCATCGCCGTAGCCGTGCTCAAAGAGTTGTCTGCCATCGTCCTAGTGAATGGACGCAAACCCGACGAGGAAACGATTAATAAAGCTCGATCCGAGAAGATCCCCCTCTTGATGAGTGAATTATCGGCGTTCGACCTCATCGGAAAACTTTATAGCATGGGTTTGCGTGGAACACTCTGATGCTCAAATGCCTGAAGGCCGACCTTCATATCCATTCCTGCTTATCACCCTGCGCCGACCTGACGATGTCGCCAAAGAGAATCGTTGAGATGGCTATCGAGAAGGGACTGGATATGATTGCCATATGTGATCACAATTCGGCTGAGAATGTACAAGCCGCGATTAAAGTGGCGGAAAAAACACCAATCGCTGTCTTACCCGGCATGGAGATTACCACTTCCGAGGAAGTCCATGTCCTCGGGATTTTTCCAACTATCGATGCTGTCCTGTCGATGCAGGAATTGGTTTACAAGAAACTCGCGCCTGGTGAAAACAAGGAAGAACTATTTGGCGAACAAATAATTGCCAACGAACAGGATGAGGTCGAAGGTTACAATAGCAGGATGTTGATCGGCGCCACTGCTTTTTCCATTGAAGAAACCGTTGAAGAGATCCACAATCTGGGCGGTTTGGCAATAGCCTCGCATGTCGATCGGGAGGTATTCGGTATCATTGGGCAATTGGGTTTCATTCCTGAAAAACTACCGCTCGATGCCCTCGAGATCTCTTTTAGGACAAGCTATTCCGAAGCGGCCAGGAACATACCCCAGATAGCGCGATATGCGGTAGTCAGTTCTTCCGACGCGCATAGTCTGGATCAGATAGGCAGGAAGTTCACGGAAATGTGGATAGAAGAACCAACGATCGACGAAATAAAGAAGGCTTTTCTCAAGACCGAGGGACGCCGCGTGATGCTGGAGGCCTAGACTTGGATGATCTTTCTCTACACGTTCTAGACATCATTGAGAATTCCGTATCAGCAGGCGCAACGATTGTCGAAGTAGAAATCGTGGAGGAAATCAGACAGAATCGTCTCATCATCAAAATAGACGACAACGGTAGGGGAATGAACAAAGAAATTTTGGCGAAAGTGCTCGATCCGTTCTACACACAAAAGACTGTCCGAAGAGTCGGTCTGGGTCTATCAATGCTAGCGCAAGCCGCGAAGGAAGCCGGCGGTAGTTTTGACATTCGATCCACACCCGGCAAGGGCACTCATATCAAGGCAACCTTTGTACACGATCATATTGACCGTAAACCCATCGGTGACATGGCAGAGACAATTTGTGCCTTTATTGTCGGTAGCGGCATCAACATTGATATGGTCTACCGACATCGTAAGGATAATGCAGAATTCGTGTTCAGCACGGCTGATGTCAAGAAAATGCTGAACGGCGTAGTCATCAATCACCCCGAGATCATTGCGTTTCTCAAACAGCACATACGGGATGGATTGGATGAAATTTCGGAAAGGAGCAGAAAATGAAAAAATTGAAGATTGGCGACCTGGCCAAGATCCGTGACAAGGTCAGAAAGACGGCAGTTTTGCGGCAGGGAAAAGCACGGGCAAAGATAACGGTACACATGGGAACGTGCGGTATTGCCGCCGGCGCACGGTCCATTCTTTCGAGTCTACTCGAAGATATCCGGAAGAAAAAACTCGATGATGTCATTGTCACAACCTCGGGCTGTGCTGGACTGTGCAGCCGCGAACCCATGGCGACAGTAGAGATCACAGGGAAACCGCCGGTCAAATACGTTGACCTGACCGTCGAAAAAATGAGAAAGATCCTCAATCAGCACATCATCAAAGGTACGATCGCCAACGAATACGCGCTTGCCGTGGGTAGCGAGAGGACTCATTGACCGATAGCCGATATCTGACATCCGCTATCTGTTGTCTGTTATCTGGTTGATAAGGAGGTTAGTTTGAGAGAATTTCGAACGCATTTATTGGTGTGTGCGGGAACAGGATGTGTTGCAGCAGGATCATATGAAATCAAGAGAGCACTGGAAAAAGAAATACTAAGAAAAAAACTACACAACGAGGTGAAGGTCATTACCACGGGTTGCAATGGATTCTGCGAAAGGGGACCCATCGTTGTTGTTCAGCCAGATGGCATTTTCTATCAAAAGCTCAAGCCAAAAGATATCCCCCACCTTGTTGAGGAACATCTCCTGAAAGGAAGGCCGGTCAAGAACTTGATGTATATCCCCCCGGCCGAAGAGAAACCCGTGCCAAAGATGATGGACATCGGCTTTTTCAAACATCAACGTCTGATCGTATTAAAGAACCGTGGACGCATTGACCCGGAAAACATCGACGAGTACATCGGTTTTGAAGGATATCAGGCCCTCGAAAAAGCGCTCAATGAGATGAGCCCGGATCAAATAATCGAGGAAGTCAAGGAAGCAGGTCTGCGCGGACGCGGCGGCGCTGGTTTTCCGAGCGGAGTGAAATGGGAACTGTGTCGCAAGACGCGAGGCGATGTGAAATACGTTGTTTGTAACGCAGATGAGGGCGATCCAGGGGCGTTCATGGACCGTAGCATCCTCGAAGCAGATCCGCATGCCGTACTCGAGGGCATGATCATCGGCGCCCGGGCCATCGGAGCCACAAAGGGCTTCATCTACGTGCGGACAGAATATCCACTGGCCCTGCAAAGGATAAGGATCGCAATTGAACAGGCAGAGAAATACGGATTGTTGGGTAAGGACATTCTCGGTACTGGGTTCAATTTCACTATCGAAGTCAAACGGGGAGCAGGAGCATTCGTCTCCGGTGAAGAAACTTCGTTGCTTGCTGCGATCGAAGGAAAGATCGGCATTCCCAAACAACGCCCGCCATATCCGGTACAGAAGGGACTGTGGGGTAAACCAACAAACATCAACAATGTGGAAACGTGGGCCAATGTTCCGCCCATTATTTTACGTGGTGCAAAATGGTACTCGGAGATTGGCACCAAGGGTAGCAAGGGAACTAAGATCTTCTCGCTTGTCGGTAAGATAAACAACACCGGGCTGGTCGAGGTGCCCATGGGTATCGCCATGAAGGACATCATATACGAGATTGGCGGTGGAATACCACAGAATAAACAGATAAAGGCCGTACAGACCGGCGGCCCTTCAGGCGGTTGTATACCAAGAAACATGCTCGATCTGACGATCGATTATGAAAGCCTGAAAGATGCCGGTTCCATGATGGGCTCAGGTGGTATGATTGTCATGGATGAGGACACATGCATGGTCGATGTGGCGAAATACTTCATGAACTTCCTGCGCGACGAATCATGCGGCAAATGTCTTTCTTGCCGTGAAGGTACGCAACGGATATGGGAGATACTCGACCGCATCACAAAGGGAAAGGGCAATGCAGCCGATATCGATCTGTTAAAGGAACTCGCCGCTGCCACCAAAGACGCGTCGATGTGTGGCCTCGGACAAACGGCGGCTAATCCTGTGCTGAGCACCCTGAACTATTTTATGAATGAATATGAAGCACACATAAAATACAAGAAATGCCCGGCCGTTGTCTGCAAAGGCATCATCTCTTCACCCTGCCAGCATACTTGCCCGATCAGCACCGAGGCTCCACAATACATCGCATATATCGCGCACGGTGATTTTGACAAAGCCTACGATATCATACTGAAGGATAATCCGCTGCTAAATGTTTGCGCCCGTGTCTGCCATCATCCGTGCGAGATAAAGTGCCGGGCTGGGCAAGGCGGTGAGCCAATAGCCATTCGAGAATTAAAACGCGCTGTAATCGAACACAGTAATGGACGAAAACGTCCCAAAACAAGGAAACCATCTGGTGACAAGGTCGCGATCATTGGTGCAGGGCCATCTGGATTGATGGCTGCATATGCGCTCGCACATAAAGGTTATGCGCCTACCATATTTGAGGCATTGCCCAGAGCCGGTGGTATGCTGTTGGTGGGTATTCCTGAATACCGGCTGCCCAGGAAAGCCCTCGATGAGGATATCAAGCGCATCATCAATGCCGGGGTCGAAATAGCGACTGATAGGAAGTTGGGCAAGGACTTCAGTATTGAGGATTTGTTCAAACAGGGATACCACGCCATCTATATTGCTGTAGGCGCCCACAAAAGCATAAAACTCGGGATACCAAACGAAGATAATAGCAGTGTAATTCCGGCAATGCGTTTTCTGACCGATGTCAACCTGGGCAGGAACGTGCAGGTCGGCAGACGGGTCGGCGTGATCGGAGGCGGAAATTCAGCGGTCGACGCCGCCCGAGTCGCCAACAGATTACCCCACGTCGAGAGTGTCACGATCATCTACCGTAGAACGCGTAACGAAATGCCTGCCTATGTTGAAGAGGTCGAAAGCGCGCTGGAGGAAGGAATTGACATCAAGTTCCTGAGCGCACCAACCGAAGTTTTTGTCGAAGACGGGCGCGTCGCCGGGGTGAAATGCACGAGAATGCAGCTCGGATCTGTCGACCAAAGTGGAAGGCGACGACCAATACCGATAAAGGATTCGGAATTTGTTGTCGAACTCGACACACTCATCTC
>JBFEPB010000105.1:0-5607 GCA_041550295.1 bacterium
CGCGCATCATCCCAGTTGTAGACCAGATCCTCTGCGATATAATCAAACGTGATATCATCGATCAGACCGTTCCAATAGACGGTTCTTTCATCTGATAGCGGGGGCATACTATAGTGTATTTCAACAGTTATGTTTTCCGTGTAATACAGCATACTAGAAACCGCGTTGTAGGCAAAGTGATGACACGCTACCGTAACCAAAGCGTACTTACGCAATCCCCCGGTCGAGACGATCTTACCATAAGTGGCAGGATATATCTGATCGGAGTCGTAATACATTTCATTTGCCCGCCCGAACTGCTCAAGCAGATCTTCGGCAGCGTCACAATATGACAGAGGCAGTGGTGGTTCTGACGGGGGTACGAACAGAGTACACAGTTCGCGCCAGGCGCCCTGGAAATCAACCCTCTCTATTATCGCTCCAGGGGGCAGCGCAATCGTAATCACCTTGCATGGAAGTGCGGGTGCACCGATCGGATTAATGTACGCAGCCTCTGAGATGGCCAAACGGCCCATATCAATATTGTATTCTGGTGCCGCGACACTCACGCTCAAGACATTTGCCCAGCCTGCTGTAAAAATCACAAAGAATATTGACAACCTCACTCTTATCCTCCTGCCAGCTAATTATACAATTGAAGAAACCCCGGGTCAATGCACCAATACCGTCTACTTCGGCAAATCATGCATCACCACACCATCGGTATTAGCCGATACCTCACTTTCTGCCGGTAGGCCTCATACCCGGAGAGTTCTTTTGAGAGCAGCCGTTCTTCATCTTTTATGCGGTGGATTATCAGAAATGCTACGGGCAACATAGCGATCAACGCCCAGAACGAACCCAGTGCGACCGGACTGAAAAGAAACATTATCAGAACGCCGAAGTACATTGGATGACGCATGATTGCATAAGGTCCGGTAGAGATCACCTTCTGGTTTTCCTCAACCTCGACGATCCTCGAAGCATAGGAATTCTCCCGCAACACGATGAAAAATACCATGTAACCCAGAAAAACCATTATGTCGGCGATCATAACCACCGCAATCGGCACTGAAGACCAGTGGAAACGAAAATCAAGTCCTGGCATCACGAACGCCAAAGCATAGAAAAAGATCGACACCTTCATTGACAATTTTTGCGAACTTTCCTTTTCCCTCATGTGCATACGCCGTTCAAGCAAAGCTGGATCATTTCTGAGTAAATAAACAAAAACGAAAAACATGGGGATGAACAGTATGCCCATATACAACCAGGCATGCCAATAAAGAAAGGTTCCTGCCGACACAAAAAAAACCAAGCCCATCACCACAACACCCGTCCCGAATCTGACCAGCACCTGCCAGACGAGTCTCGATCTGGACATCGTGTTCATGCTGCCTCCTCAGCCATTTGTGCAACCCTCGTTCAGCCTCCGATTACAGCGATATTCACACAGACCAGATATGTACTTTGCCACACCAGAAGATGACATGCTATATGCCGCCTCTGGACCAACAATGGCTATGAAGACGTGCTCATCTAAACGTTGCTACCCAGTCACCCACATAGTGGGTGAGGACAATAACTACAATCGCCAGCACAAGATGCTCGAACACGATGTGAGAGACCTTTCTCTGCTGTGATCGCGCAAGATATATGCTGAACATTGTAATCAAAAACAAGCCCCACAGAATACAGATAATTATGGCGGTATTCAGCTCAAATACGAGAATAGGCAACAGGAAGGTAAGAGCGAATACGAATTTGGACATGAAAGTCGAAATGGTAGATTCCCAGATCTCACCGGGTGAGTGCTTATCCTCGGCTTCTTCAGAGATGTGAATCCCCATGGCGTCTGAAAGCGCGTCGGCGATTGCGATCACAAGGATTCCTCCAATCACGAATATCCTCGAATGCGTGCTTGAGTGAAGACCGACAATTAACCCGAGCGTCGTGATTATACCCGAAACCAGACCAAAGCTGAATCCAACCTTGAATGAATGTTTCAAAATCATTGTGTATTATAGCTAAGTCCATCGAAATAACAAGCGTCAGGTTGAAGCAACATAGAATTTTTGAGTCAAATATCGTCAGATGCAGATATTTTCGGTTGATTATCTACAGAAACTACTTATAATACGGCATGCGTCGCGATGAATCCCGGGTAATATTCACCACCGTTGAAACAATGCCCGAACCAACGGGCAGATTCCCGAAAATGGTCGCGGCGTTGCACCACCATAACTTTCGGCTGTTCTGGTTTGGCCAGATGATCTCCCTGGTCGGAACATGGATGCAGAATGTTGCCCGTGGCTGGCTCGTCCTTCAAATGACCAATTCTCCATTTCTGCTTGGTCTGGTATCAATGATTGGAACGCTGCCAGTCCTATTTGTCGCGCCCATTGGTGGTGCTCTCGCTGACAAGTTGAACAAGAGAACGGTTGTTATTAGCACACAAATCACCGCTATGCTATTGGCATTTGCCCTCGCGACATTGATTCTCACGAAGCACGTGCAATACTGGCATATCGTTGTGCTCGCGTCGATACTTGGCGTGACCATGGCGATCGATGCTCCCACCCGGCAATCATTCATAGTTGAGATGGTGGGTAAGAAAGACCTGCTCAACGCCATTGCCCTTAATTCCTCTATTTTCAATCTGGCGCGTATTCTTGGCCCTGCCCTGGCAGGTTTGATCATTAGCGCGATCGGCATCGTTCTCTGCTTCTACGTCAATGGCATAAGTTATCTGGCGGTCATTGCAGGACTCTTCATGATGAAGGGCAATTTCAGTCCGGTCAAAAAGAAAAATACTCACGTGATAAGAGACATCAGAGACGGCTTTGGCTATGCCCGGCACGATAGAAATATCATGTCCCTGATCACACTCGTCGCTCTCTCGAGTATATTCATCATGCCCTACGCTATGCTTATGCCTGTGTTTGCGCGTGATATCTTGAATGTCGGCGCAAAGGGATTGGGCATCCTTCTCGCATCAGCCGGGGTCGGCGCTCTGGTCGGCGCCCTCACACTCGCCCTTTTCAGTGATTATCGAAAAAAGGGCAGATTCGTAATGGCCGGCACAACGACTTTCGTCACCGCCACCGTGCTATTTTCATTTTCGAACAACTATCACTTGTCGCTGCTGCTTCTGCTATTCATTGGTTGGGGCATGGTAATGCAGAATGCATCGATCAACAGCCTGCTGCAAACGATCGCTCCCGATCATCTGCGCGGCAGAATCATGAGTCTCTATGTACTTTTCTTTATGGGTATGATGCCTTTTGGAAGTTTTCAGGCCGGATTCATTGCCGACCATCTTGGTGCTCAAATGGCGTTGAGGATCGGCGGTATTTTTGTTGCATGCATAACTGTATTTCTCTTTGCCGGCAACAAGGGTCTAGCCAACCTGGAAGGTTAATTTGTAGCATTTTCAACAAGTAATGAAAAAGCCCCCGTTAGGGGGCTTTTTCCCATTCGTGTTAGAACACGTTATGCAAGTTCGACATTCGAAGCTTTCGGCCCTTTGGGGGATTGAGTTATTTCAAACTTAACTCTTTCGCCTTCATTAAGGGAGCGATAACCATCGCCCGCTATGTCGCCATAGTGGACAAAAACGTCACCGGTTCCGTCTTCTTTTTCGATGAAACCATAGCCTTTTCTGCCATCGAACCATTTGACTTTTCCGTAAGTCATATTTCTCCTTTCAAGTCTTTATTTATTGAGGGGATCGAGAATATGAGTATTCTACGGAACCATCAACAAACTAAATGACTTTATTAAGTATTATTATATCTAAAATGTATGCAATGTCAATAGGAATGTTTGACGCGACAGGCTTGACGCTCTACGCATTGCGCTATAAGCCTGTTCTCTGCATTATGCGTTTTCAGCAACACTAACGGGAATAACGATTATAGCGAACCAGACGGGCAGCAGCAGAAAGCCTATATTCTCTCGAATACCCTTCTGAAGTGATAGCCGTAGATTGCGAACGTCACCGCGAGGGGTGCGAGCCGCGGCCGGCTGAACACGCTCCACAAGAACAAACGCCAGTAGTGAAAGCGCTCTTTACCTTTTATCCCCAGCACGAATATCGACATGACAAAAGCCTTCACCTCGCTCATGCTGAGACGCCCTAAACTATTATGTAGTGGCTTGTAGTTCTCCAGGAATCGTTTGACCCGTGCGTAGAATTGATCGGGCGCATATATCGTCTTGACGATACTCCTGTACCCCTCCAGAAGTGTCTCGTAATGCATCTTGGGAATAAAATTGATCGAGCAATCTGTATTGTTGCCGGTGGCCTCTGTTAACAACCGGTTCTCCCCCTTGAGCCGCTGGTAGAGTTTTGTTCCACGCACCGCGCTGAGCAAACCCACCATTGCTGTCACTATTCCGCTGTTCTGGATAAAACGTATTTGCCTTTCGAAAATTGTCAGCGGGTCACTGTCAAACCCAACGATAAAACCACCCTGGACCTGAAGGCCGAACCGCTGTATCTTTTTGACACACTCGACCAGATTGCGGTTCTTATTTTGCAGTTTGCCACATTCTGCCAAGCTCTCTTCATCCGGCGTTTCGATGCCGACAAAAACAGTATTGAAATTAGCCTTGACCATCATGTTCATTAACTCTTCATCATCGGCTAGATTAACCGATGACTGCGTAAGGAAAGTAAACGGATACTTCATACGCTCCATCCACTCAGCGATGGCAGGCAAAACTTCCGACTTCAGGCCGCGCTTGTTACCAATGAAATTATCGTCGACGAAAAATACCACGCCACGCCAACCCCGATCATAAAGATTCTGCAGCTCGGCGACGACCTGCTGCTTGTCTTTGATCCGCGGTCGGTGACCGTAAAGCAGCGGAATGTCGCAAAAATCGCAGTCAAACGGGCACCCGCGTGAGTATTGAATACTCATAGAAGCATACTTCTTAATATTAAGCAATCTCCAGTCCGGGACCGGCGTTTTTGTCAGATCTGCCCACTCTGGCGATGTATAAATATGCTTAAGCTTTCCCTGGCGTAAATCATCCATAAATTGTGGGAGCGTAATTTCCGCCTCATTCAGCACGAGATAATCAACATGCTCATAATCATCATAGGAACTCGTAAACAAAGGTCCCCCGGCAACGATCTTTACACCTTTTGCTTTACAGCGCTTGATGACCTCATCTACTGACTCTTTCTGAATGGTTGCCGCACTGATGAAGACAAGATCCGCCCATTCGAGATCCCGGTCCTTCAACTTTCTTACATTCATGTCAACGAGTCGTTTTTCCCATTCATCCGGCAGCATAGCAGCGGCAGTGAGCAACCCAAGCGGCGGATTTGTCGCCTTCTTGAAAATGAATCTCAGCGCATGTTTGAACGACCAGAAAGTGTCCGGATTTTTCGGATACACCAGAAGAATTTTCATGATCTTGATAACTCCTTTCTATTCCTGCAAAAGGCGATGGTGTCGAATAGAAAATTATGCACATTCACCGGATGTACACTCAGGTACATTAAGTGGGCGTATTCTACATATCAGAAGCAGTTCTCGTCACCTATCATTTATTCTAAGAATAATATCGCTTTTGTCAATACTAACCTAGCATCTTCTTATAAAGTGAGGGCCC
>JBFEPB010000106.1:0-5495 GCA_041550295.1 bacterium
ACGCCTGCTCGTCGGTGCAGGGTTCAAATTGCTCGACATCCTGCCGGGTTACCCTCTCGAAAGAAACCCGAAACCACGCCTCGTTGCTGTCGCGCAGCGCAGTTAGCAGGACCGTCGAAGTTTAACCCAGACTTTCGTAAATCCTGTTGAGGGCTATATTCTGTTAACTTTCACCTTTACAGACTGCCAATAGTCCATTTCACATTCTGCACACAGGAATCTTATGTATTTTCAGTTAACTCTTCAGGAAAATGCGAAAAAGTCAACCTCCGCGCTCCAATGAGGAAATTCTTAGTGAAATGCCAGTCTTCACCGGAATGTCTTTTCCAAACACGGTTTGGTTTAATACTAATGCGAGGTTGTAGAACTTCAGAACCGTAAAGTTCTTTGAAACTGAAATTTCGATTCCGAAGGAAGGTGAATCGTACAGTGAGAAGTATGCACCTTGATCTGCAAATGCATACAGGCAACGGATACGAAACCAACTCAACAACTCAACACCAAAATGGATGTTGTCACCGTAGTCGACTTCGTCCGGGTTAGCTCCCACCCACTCATATCCTATATATGCACTGCTACTGCCCACAATTTCGACCCTCTTGAGAAATATCTCAAACGAGTATGCGCCAATACCAATACCCGAACTATAACGACCGCTCGGCAAGCCAATCCGTGCAAGGAAATTTACATTACCGAATGGATTCAACATCAACCATACCTTGGTATCATCGATTCCCCACGCAGCGTACGATTTGTAATATGTGAAATGGAATCTATTGACGACGCCAGCTTCTACGCCCACTGACAAATCGCCGCCATACAAAAATGCGTGTGACAGTCTAAGCCTATTACTAAGAAAAACCTGATATCCAGGATAGGGCTCAATGCTCCATCTGGGAGTGAACGTCAATGGGTTCAATGATGTTTCAACGATGAGTTCTGGACCCTCGACCCTCGGAAATACTACAAATGTAAAAATACAAAATAGGACGCTCATTCCTCAACCCAGAATTCGCGCAAAACGTCTTCTGCTAGTTTATTATACGGTGTATATCCAAGCGAATCTTCACTCAGAATAGGATCCCAATGCCAGAAGAATATCCCGCCCAGCCAGGTTTTTCTCTGGAGGGTCGCGAGGATCGTTCGGTAAGCATCTGCCTGCGATTGTTCGTCCATTATCCCGTCCAGTTGCCATTCATATGGGGTGACTGCACAGCCTCTTACACTTCTAAACCCTACTTCTGTGATAATGATATCTTTGCTGACACTGCTTTGAAAATTGTCGATTTGATACAACCACAATTCAAAATTCTGAAGATACTCCTCAATCGTAGCCTCTCTATCGTACGCCAGGGGAAAGTAGGCATCTATGCCGGCAAAATCTAAGTACGCCCAGAAGCTGACCGACGGATATTCATCCCAGTTGGCAGCATAGACGATCATGCCATCATACACGTCCTTCACCGAATCGATGATGCCAACCCATTCGGATCTTGATGAGAGATTTGTCAATTCTGTGCCGATGCAAAACAATTCAACGCTGGTTAGTTGCGCAATGCTCGCGTAGTGAAGAATAAACGCCTTATATGAACTGAACCAAGCATTAATGTCAGTTGGAGAAATGTCGCCTCTGAAAGTACCGTCTTCGACATCAAGATGGGGCTTTAGCATCACTCCATATCCCAATGCCATCGCTTCATTAATCGCGTGGATAACCGCACTATCTACCGGTGTGTTTACCCTCGGGTAGATAGAATGACTTTCCGCGGATTCCTGGTACCAGGTCGGTACAACTGCAATGTAGTCGGCTCCATTCTCCTGCAGGGCAAGCATCGATTCGAGAACCCGGGTGTCCAAATACTCGTGGCTCTGCCAGCTGGGCATACTCATCCCTTTGCGGTAATCAACGACCTCACCGTACCGACTGTGGCTACATGATACGGTGCAAAGTACGACTGCTATACAAAGGATTGCCGAGACAGCATGTACCTGATTCCGGTAATTCATAAGGACCTTCATGATAATTTCATACCTTACCTTACTACACGCGGCCAATTATAAATGGATAGCTGCTACTGTCAACACACGCCCTTACAGAACCAACCTGGTTGGTTTTGTTTACTTTGGTCTGATAGGCCTGATCAACACGGATATTGACTTGCCCACCCATTCAATAATAATATGGCCAACATGTCTGAATCAGACAACAGCGACTTGGTTGATTCGAGAACCGGCCGGCTACTGCACCCGGGCCTGCTGCTCGCCTTGTTCCTGTTCGCCTACAACAACATCGTCAACTTTCTGCCTCCGGCAATTCATGTACCTATTTACGTGTGGCTGAACCTTGGCGTTCTTGCAGTAATCTGGATATTATGCCGGCGCTATCTGCATCTCACGTTCAGCGACGTGGGCATAGCCAAACAGAACCTGGGCAAGAGCATTCTCTACGGGGTGGGATTGAGTGCCCTTGTCGTCTTACCCTTCGTGGTCCTGCTCTGGATTCTTCCTGGTCTTGGTTTCGAGCCTCGAACACCCAGGCTCGAGACGATCGCCAGAGACATCTTCTGGTGGCGCATTCTGGTAAGGATACCGATCGGCACGGCGTTTTTCGAGGAAATGCTCTTCCGGGGGATTTTCTACGGCTACTTGATGAAAAAGATGTCGCACGCAAAGACGATATGGATATCAAGCCTTTTCTTCGGTTTCTGGCACATCGTACCTGCCTACAGGGTTGTCAGCCAAGATCTACAATTGACTTCGCCGCCCTTGTTCATTGGTGTGTGGCTTCTCCTCTTGCTTGGATCGGCCGTGGGCGGCATTCTGTTCGCTTGGATCCGCTACCGCACGAGAAACATCGCAGGGTCCGTGCTTGCACATGCTTTGATAAATGTGCTGTCCTTGATCGGTGCCTACGCCGTTTGGCAGTAGCATTAAGTACTTGCGCAGCTCTTTACAAATGACACACTATTTTCTTCTCAGCGCAGATCTCCCTCCCAAGATACATATCCTCGATTAGCTCACCATATTTCGCAATAACTTTCTTCCTCCGTATCTTCAGACTAGGGGTAAGCATTTCATTTTCCACTCTGAATGGCTCCGCGATCAGGGCGAATGCCTTCACCTGCTCATAGGTCGCGAGGTCAGTCATCGCCTCCAGGACTTCGGTCGTGATGATATTCTTTATCTCGTCTTTCTCGAGCAGTGGCGGATAGGCGTCATACTTTACATGCTTTTCACTGGCGTACTGCTCGATGGCTTCCCGGAACGGAACGACCAGCGCGACCAGATGTTTCCTGTTGTCACCGTAGACCATCGCGTGTTCAATATACCTGCTCTGTGTCATCTTTCCTTCAACATATGTCGGCGTTATGTTCTTACCGCTCGCTGTAACGATGATCTCCTTGATCCTACCAGTGATCATGAGGTTACCACGCTCATCAAATCTCCCCTGATCACCAGTATGAAGCCAATTATCCTTGTCGACCGTCTCCGCCGTCTCCTTAGGTTTGTTATGATAGCCCTTCATGACGTTCGGTCCTCTAACAAGAACTTCGCTGTTATCGCCGATCTTGACTTCCACGCCGTCCAATGGTTTGCCAACGGTCCCAAGCACATTGTCTTCGACAGTACTGCAGGTAACAACAGGCGATGCCTCGGTAAGCCCATAACCTTCCACGATATTGAAACCCATGATATACAACATCTTTGCCAGTTGCCGGTTGAGCGGCGCCGCACCGCTGACGATCAACCTTATCCTGCCGCCCCCCAGTTCCCTGAATTTCGATGCCACCAATTTATCGTAAACATAACACTTGAATCTTAGCCAGAGGGGGATCTTCATGTGCTTGTACTTGCGGTTGGCATATTCATTGAGATTCTTGACCGCCGAAAGGACAAGGCCCTTTTTGAACGGTGAACTTCCTTCGATCTCTTGAACCACCATGCTGTAGGCTTTTTCAATTATCCTGGGAACCACAACGATCATGGTTGGACGGATCTCGTCGGCATCCCGCCTTACCGTTATTAAATCAGTAGCATAGCCGATGCATCCTCCCTGGAACAGAACCGAGTATTGACCGCACGTGCGCTCAAACATATGGCCGAGCGGCAAGTACGAGATGTACACATCGTCACATGTAAAACCGCACCTTTTCACAGCCGCAGCTGAATTGGATATTATATTGTTATGAGTGAGCATCACACCTTTGGGTTCTCCGGTCGTTCCTGACGTGTACACGATCGTTGCTACATCGTCCGCCGAAACCTCTACTGGCTGATCATGAACAGACGGCTCTGCCTCGATCATGTCTTCGAATTTCAGACATTGCAGTTCGTCTGCGGCCGCACCAGGTAACACGACGATGGTCTGGAGACTCGGGATTTCGGGTTTTATTTTTGTGATCATTTCGTACGCCTGTTTGTCTTCGACAAGAATAAGCTTCACTTTTGCGTCGTTCAATATGTACTTGAAATATGAGGCAGGCAGCATATGGCCGGGCATGTGATATATCGGTATGAAAATACCACCCAGCTTCAGCGTTGCCAGATCCGCGATCGCCCACTCGGGTCGATTGTAGGATGCAATTACCACTTTATCGCCTTTGCTGATCCCTAGTTCCCTCAGAGCGGCGGCAACAGCATCTACCTTTCGGCCCAGCTCAGCATATGTAATTGGGGTGTACTTTCCTTCCTTTCTATATTTCATGGCAACCCGGTCCTTGTTCTTGCTGACCGATTCCACGAACCTTGAGTAGATATTTGTATTCATGATTCCTCCTTTGACAGAGGGTTTCTAACTTTTGCCAAACTCTCAAAACGTGCGAAGATCTTGACCAGGACCAGGAGGATCATTGCCGATCCGACGATCCAAACGAAACGCTGTAACCACCACATAAATGTTCCAACTGATTCCTTCGCGAATCCCAACGGCAGAAATATTAGGAAAACTATGACAAAAGCAGTTAGATGCCACAGATAAACTGTCACAATAACACTATTGGCCTTGACGACGACCAGCCAGGGGGTATTCCGCATGAGCCACTTATTGATCGCGCTGCGAAGGAGCATGGCCGCCCCGATCAACCAACAGGCAAGTATCGGTATGCACACAGTAGGTGGGTTCATGTTGGATATCTCTTCTGTACCGGTGCCGACCATACTTCTTGGATAAACGCCGATATTTGTCAACACGATCAAGGCCAGGAGTCCGCCAAAAGCCATGGCAACGTGCACCCATTTTGGCGCACGCACTAGCGATCCGTCTGCGTAAAAGAATCCGAGTTGATGGACAAAAAGCCATACGAAGGCAACGTTTGCCCAACTCAAAGAATGCACACCAACTACCAAGCGTAGTACATCAACAGTTGCGGTCATGGTCAAAAGTGCGGCGAGAACCCAGATATGCCAACTACGATGTAACGCTATCATTACCGGCGTCACGACGATTACCATCATGTAAACAGCAAGAAACCACAGTGGCGTAATAACAAGTGCTA
>JBFEPB010000107.1:0-5478 GCA_041550295.1 bacterium
AATTGATTACTATAAGAAATAATATCAAGTTCGCCAGCATGAGAAGAAAAGTTTCAAACACCACGCTGAGCAGACCTATTTCTTCTCTTATCTTTTCAGATCGCGCGAGGTAGACTCGACCGAGAGTATACCAAATGCCTCCAGGCACATACTTTGCGATCTGTGAAGTCGAAACGATCCAGAACGCCTTGCCATAAGGCACTTCGCCTCCCAGCTCACGGACGATCGCAGCCCAGCCGCGAGTCAGAAGCACGAAATATAATACCAGGCAGAGAAAAGATATGACGATGTATGCCGGGTTGAATCTGAGTTCGGTGAAAGGAATTTGCGACCAGTTGGTAACCAAATTGCGGAGCAGGAAATAGAAGATCAGCAACACGACAATTGCCGCGACAATGCGCTGGGTGACTTTCATAGGGTAAATATATACTGATCGTGTGTCTTGTCAATGAATCGCGGCGGCGCGAGACTACAGCGGGCCGGTATCTTTATCGCTTACCGCCTGAGCTTTTGTTGCTCTAGGAAGCCGCCGAGTCTGCCGCACCAACTTTGCATGGTCCTGCACAGAATACAGGCCACATCTCGTTGCCGAGGATAAAGCTAATGAGTGTACAGGTCAAAGTCAGTCGATTCTGGTAAAATCGATTTGGGCTTCAGCCAGCATGCCGATCGCCAATTCGTCAGGATACTCTTTTTTGTAGCATATCTTCTCGATCTTCGCATTGATGAGCATCTTCGTGCAGATGAAGCATGGTTGGTGTGTAGTATAAATGGTTGCACCGCTCACGCGTGCACCGAATGTCGCTGCTTGAATCAACGCATTCTGCTCGGCGTGGACACCGCGGCACAACTCATGGCGCTCACCTGATGCCACACCCATTTTGCCGCGCAGACATCCAACGTCTTCACAATGGGGCACGCCGCCGGGTGCGCCGTTATAACCCGTTGCCAGGATGCGTTTGTCCTTGACGATTACCGCACCGACCTGGCGACGCAGACAGGTCGAACGCTGGGCCACTAGCTCGGCGATCGACATGAAATACTGGTCCCAGGGTTTTCTCTTCTCTCTTGGTTTCCTTGACTTTTGATTCTTCTTCACACGCTCGCTTTGATCGGCGCGATACTCACGACGGCATCATCTTTTCCCAGGGCGATGATCTTAACTCCCTTTGCCTGACGACTCAGTACCTTTATTTCATTGACCGGGGTTCGTATCACTTTACCGGCTCTGGTCATAAGGATGAGATCATCGGCGTCACTCACGCTGGCAACGCCGGCTACCCTGCCGGTCTTGGCGTCTATGGTCATACCCTTCATCCCTTTTCCGCCCCGCCCCTTTTCGCCGATCGCGTCGAACTTCACCCTTTTACCGATGCCGCGTTCGCCGACGATCAGCATATCGGCGCGGGAGCTTGCGACATTAAATCCGACGACTTCATTACCTTTGCCTAACCTGATGCCGCGGACGCCTGCTGCGTTTCGGCCCATGGGTCGGATGAGTTTCTCCTTGAAACGAAGGGTAAGACCGTCGCGGGTCGTAAGGAGCACCGAATCCTTGCCTGTGGTCAGCCTGACCGCGATTAGACGGTCATGGCGGGCGAGCTTTATTGCAATGATGCCCTTCTTACGGGTATTCTCAAAATCCTGAAGAGAGGTTTTCTTTACTTTGCCCGTCTTCGTTGCCATGAAAACAAAGCAACTGGGTGAGAAGTCCTTAATCGATAGGCAGGCGGTGATACGTTCGTCAGTTGCAAGCTGCACCAGATTGGCTAGGGCGCGGCCCTTGGATAGCGGGCCGGATTCAGGAATCTCATATACTTTTGATGCATAAACCTTGCCCCGATCTGAGAAGAAAAGCAGCGTATCAGTGGTCTTCGAGATCAGCAACTGGTACGCGAAGTCTTCACCTTTTATCTCGTGTATCTTACGGCCGTGACCGCCCCGCGCTTGATTCCGGTAGGTGGTGATAGGTTGCCGCTTGATGTAGCCGCGCTGGGTCAGGCTGATGACCATGTCTTCTTCACCGATCAGATCCTCGATCGTGAGCTCTTCGGCTTCGGCGTCAACGATGATCGTCCTTCTCGGATCGTGATACCGTTCGGCGAGCTTTGTCAGTTCCTCTTTTATGAGCTGAAATATCCCTTTTGGTGATTTCAAGATCGATTTCAGCCGGGCGATTTCCTTAATCAGCGCGAGGTATTCTTTTTCCAGGGTTTCCTTCTCAAGATTGGTTAGCCGAGCAAGGCGCATGTCAAGAATTGCCTGAGCCTGTATTTCGCTGAGTGAGAAGCGTTTCATCAGCTTCTGTTTGGCGACCTGTGTATCAGCTGATCTTTTTATTATCTTCACGACCTCGTCGATGTTCTCGATTGCAATCTTCAACCCCTCCAGAATATGGGCTCTTTTTTCTGCCTCGGAAAGTTCGAATTTCGTCCGGCGCTGTACTACTTCATATCTGAAATCAACGAATTTTTGCAGGGCATCACGCAGGGAGAGAATCTGCGGTGTGTCGGAGACCAGCGCGAGCAGCTGTATGCCGTAAGGTACCTGCAGGCTCGTGTACTTGTACAGATTGTTAAGAATGATCTGGGCATTGGCATCCCGTTTTAGCTCGACGACTATTCTGATACCATCCTTGTCTGATTCGTCCCGCAGATCCGAGATGTCCTCGACCTTTTTCTGACGCGCTAAGTCCGCGATTTTTTCGAGTAGGGTACTCTTGTTCACCTGGTAAGGGATTTCCGTTATCACTATTGCCTGTTTACCTGATTTGATATCTTCGACGCGTGCTTTGCCTCTGATCAATATTCTTCCTTTACCGGTCCGGTATGCTTGTTTGATCCCGGTGCGACCGATGATGATCGCGCCTGTGGGGAAATCAGGTCCAGGTACGATTTTCAATAATGCATCTTCCTTTATTTTCGGGTCATCAATAATGGCAATGAGCGCTTTAACGATCTCGCCGAGGTTATGGGGTGGAATGTTCGTCGCCATACCCACCGCAATGCCTGAGGCACCGTTGCATAGGAGATTGGGTGCATTTGCCGGCAGGACCGAAGGTTCTTTGAGCCGGCCGTCAAAATTGGGGACAAAGTCCACAGTGTCCTTGGGTAGATCCTTGAGCATCTCTTCAGCGAGTGGCGTCAATTTTGCTTCTGTGTATCGATATGCTGCGGGCGCATCGCCGTCGACCGAGCCAAAGTTGCCCTGGCCATCGACAAGCGCGTAACGCATTGAGAAATCCTGGGCCATGCGCACGAGAGCGTCGTAGATCGCCATATCACCATGGGGGTGGTATTTGCCAAGTACATCGCCGATCACGGTCGCCGATTTCTTATGAGGCCGATTGGGTAACAACCCGGCTTCAGACATGGCATAGAGGATACGGCGCTGGACTGGCTTGAGGCCGTCGCACGCGTCAGGCAGTGCCCGGCCAACGATGACGCTCATTGCGTAGTCGAGATACGAAGATTTGATCTCGTCTTCAATGTAGACATTGGTTATTCTCTGTTCCATTGTAGTATTATATAGAAGAAATGAACTCAGTCAATATGACGCTGCGTCCTGAATCCGCGGCTTTACCAGGATTAAAACAGACTTTTTCTTGATATGCCTCCAGAACAGCGGCCTGTTCTATATTTTCCAGCAGGAGGATTTCCTCTGGTCGAAGCCGAATACGCTCTTGAACCCGAATGATTTCAGGTAATCATGAGCTAGATTGAGATCCTTGCCCAGATCGGCGGGGTTGTGGCTATCCGAGCCGATCGTGATGAGGCATAGACCATATTCCTGCGCCATTTGCATCAGCGACGGTCCGGGGTAGAACTCATTCATGAAACGCATGCCGGCTGTGTTTACCTCCATCGCAATGTGGTGTTCTTTTATCAATCTAAAGACGCTGCTGGTGATTTCAAGCGGCACATCGTCAGTATCGGAGCCATAATAACCACGCCCGTATTTTTTGTATACGTCAATATGTGCTACTGAATCGAAGAGATTGCTCCTTACGAGATCAGACAGGGCATGAAAGTAGTTGGTTAAATACTGATGAGCATTATACTGGGCAAAGTACCGATTGCACTCCCGCGAACTGTCAATGCAGATATGGTCAAGGCAATGAATTGCTCCGATGACAAAATCAAAATCGATGCCATGTATCACCTCATGTAGTCTTTCTTCGATGCCTAGGTAGTAGCCTACTTCAATGCCGAATTTTACCTGCAGACCTTTCTTTCGGAATCGGTCACGCGCCTCGAAGATCTTTATCTGAAGCTTCTCAAGACTATGGTTCGATAGGGGTTCGCGTTCGCCGTTGAATCTAATGAACGAATCGTCCCGGTGGGGATCCAACTCGCAGTGATTGGTGAAGCATATTTCTTTGAGTCCGATCTGTAGTGCCTTCTCGCAATATTCGGTTATCGTTCCCGATGCATCGGTGGAATGGCGCGTATGAATGTGATAATCAATCATGCGTGCTGCCTTAACATCTCCTCGGATCTATCGATTGAACGTTGTGGTCCCGCAACACTTCCTACTGTACGAGCTCTTGCTTTTCAGGTGGCAGATACTTGTACAGAGTCGGTTGACTTCTTTCACTCAGTGCATTTGTCCAGACCAGGACATAGTTGTTTGCGCCCCGCAGGTCTACGAAGATGAACTGTTCGCCGTTGGCGTATTGCCAATGCTCGTACGGTCTTGATTCTTGGTGCTCCATGGGCATGGGTCGGTCGATTTCGTCGGGGGGACCGTACTTGATGTAGATCCTGCCGCGGTCGGTTTCTCGACCTGGCGTGTTGCCATGACGGAAATGCTCGTTGACATACTCGAATCTCTCTGCTATTGTGTAGTAATCCATGGCACGCCAGAATCTTTCAAGAAACGCCTTCTTGCCTTCGGCCGGTAGTTTCTGGAATTCCTTGTAATCACCGGAGGCAAGGAAGTATTCGATATCCTCGTAATATGGCATGCCTTCGAAACTCACATCTTCGCGCTCTATCCGTGCAATGCTGAATGGAACGTTCTTCTGTTCAATGACCTGGGCATCATCCTCGATGGTCACGACCAGATCATAGTCACCGGCTGTCATACCCTGCACATTGATGCCACAATTCACGGCCTGCGCTGGGAATATCTTTTCGATCTGCCGTGTCACCTTGCGCACTGTCTTGCCTTCACTATTGGTGATAGTATATAAGGCAAACAGCGTATCCGGGGCGGCCGCGACATCATACAATTCAAAGTAGAAAAAGAGGTTCTGAAAGCGGTCATCGAATATATGGGATGGACGCGGTATCACCCTCAGGTCACCCTTTCTCAGGTAGTCGCCCAGTGTATCGATCGTTATTTCGCTTGAAAGCAGGATATCACTCATGCGGTAATCATCTCTGCTCACGGAGATTTCATCTTCGGACCGACCGCTTTTTTCGCCGGACAGCATTTCGATGGTGTACCTGTATCTACCGTCGGCAATATAAGTGC
>JBFEPB010000108.1:0-5449 GCA_041550295.1 bacterium
ATTGTAATCAAGTCCGACGCACCATTTGTGGCAAATGCCTTTGCCCTGAAGGATCCGTCGAGAATCGTGATCGATTGTTCAGGCGCTTCGAGCCCGCTGGTCGGTAACAAATACGCTGTAAATCGTGGCGGTATTAAACAAATGTCGGTGACCGGATTCACCGAACAACCGGATCTCGTTCGCGTGGTCACCAATCTGGACAGAGATTACTCTTTCCTGACATCGACCGAGGGTGACGATTTCGTTCTCACGCTGCTTTCAGGTGCCACGACACCATTCTCAGAGTGGCAGGCCGGTGTGGCCTCTCCTGCCCCGGCTCCGGCGGTACAAGGTGAAGAGACACAACCTCCAGTCCTGCCGACGCAAAAACCGACCGCCACGGTAACCGGACGTCCAATATCGTGCGATTTCGAGGATGCGGACATTCTCACAATACTCCGTGCCCTATCAGAGTATGCCGGTGTGAATATAGTAGCGGGTAAGGACGTCTCAGGTACGGTGACTGTCAGGCTGCATAACGTCCCGTGGCGTAAGGCCCTCGAAATAATACTCCGCGCCTCGGGCTACGCGTACCGGGAAGACCCTGGGGTCATTCGGGTCGACACGGCGGAGAATCTCGATAAACAGGACTACGATCTTCCGGTCAGCTCCAGGATATACAAATTGGAGTTCGCGCAGCCGGATAGAATGCTCGACAAGATCACCGCCATGCTCTCACCGAAAGGTAAAGCAAACGTCGATATCCGCACCAATTCGATCGTCGTGACCGAGGTGGCTCCGGTGCATGACCGTATCGCTCAACTCGTACGGTTGCTTGACACCCCGACACCCCAGGTGGAGATAATGGTCAGAGTGGTTGACATGGATGCTTCAATTACCAGGTCGTTGGGGATCGATTGGACACTGCAGGGGCTCGAAAGCAGAATTCTGCGCGCGGACGTAACATCCAACCCAACACCGCAGGTTGCCGGTTTTGGCGTCTTCAACATCGGTACCGTGCCATCGCTCGCCCAGGTCTCGGCGACGATCAACATGCTGGAGGAAACAGGTAAAGCCCAAACCGTCTCGGCGCCACGTGTTTCCGCGATCGACAACGAAGAAGCATCAATACTGGGCGGTCAGAGATTCGGCATCCCGACCCTGGATATCTCCGGTAACACGGTTATTCAGTTCTACGAAGTCGGTACGAAACTCGAAGTTACGCCGCACATTAACTCCCTCGAGGAAATCACCATGGAGATCCATGCCGAGGTCAGTGAATTAGATCGTGCTTCAGCGCTCGCAGGCCGACCGATCATCACCACATCAGAAGCGGAATCGAAGGTACTTGTGGCAGATGGTAATACCGTTGTCATCGGTGGATTCATCAGGAGAAGAGAATCAAAACAGGTGCGCGGCATACCGATCCTGAAAAGCATACCGATACTCGGTGCGTTGTTCAGAGAGACGGCCACAGCAGTTGAAGACCGCGAACTACTTATCTTCATCACGCCTACGATAATCAGGAGCTGATTTCTAAGAGATACGTTTTAGAAGAAAATTTCTGGTCTTCTGATGCGAATTGCAGGAGGGGCGTGTAAGAAACGCTCACTTAAGGTTCCCAAGAAAGGCGTAAGACCGACCAGGGGCATTGTTCGCGCTGCGATATTCAACATTCTCGGCGACATGATCAAAGAAGCTGAAGTTCTGGATATATTTGCGGGCAGTGGCGCGCTGGGCATTGAAGCTGTTTCGCGGGGGGCAAAAGGTTGTGTATTCGTAGACAATAATACGCGCCTCCTGAGAGAGAATATTACTCGGCTCCTGACAGGGAAAGACATAAGAATAATCACCGCTGATTTTCGCACGGCACTGCGCAGACTGAAGAACAGAAACTTCGATGTGATTATTGCCGATCCTCCATACAACAGGAACTATGTGCAGTGCGTGCTGGAGCATATCGACCGATATCATCTGTTGAAGAAAGAAGGGATCATCGTCATCGAACAGTCACGAGATGAGAAATTTTCGACACCCGAAAAGTATTCAAAACTGAAAGAGAAACGGTATGGTGATACTACAGTATCATTCTTTGTATACAGAGATCACTGATCTGGAGAAACACCGAATGCGCAGCGGCAGCTCTGCTTTTTGGACGTGTCCTGGTCAAGTGGAGGTAGTGACCCTATGAAGAAAGCCATCTACGCAGGGACGTTCGATCCAATAACATACGGGCACATTGATGTCATCTCGCGGGCGACGAAAATCTTCGATAAGGTCATTGTCGGGGTCAGCGCCAGTCCCAAGACCACGCTCTTCACGCATGAAGAAAGAACACAGCTTGTCCGCGCAGTATTCAAGGACTCCAATACAATCGAAGTGATCGGGTTCTCAACGCTCTTGGTGGACTTTGCCAGTGAGATCGAGGCAAAGACCATAATACGCGGCATGCGCGCCGTTTCCGACTTCGACTATGAGCTGCAGCTCACCCTGATGAACCGAAAACTGGCGCCGCGGATCGAAACCATATTTTTGATGCCTTCAGAAAAATACATATTTGTCAGTTCATCGCTGGCCAAAGAAATCGCCTCACTGAAGGGAGATATTTCAAAGCTGGTGCCAGCGATCGTGGCAAAGGCTTTGCGCAAGAAGATCTTCAACAAGTAGACAAGCACACTTCGACACCTTGGCACCTGCACCGTCCGGGTGCAGCCAGTCATCCTACTTTTTTTTCAGTGGGTCTGAAAAAATCCCGAGGACCAAAAAAAATGAGCAGTATATGCCGCCATATGAGTGCAGTTGACTTAACATATAGATTCATTATACTAAAAAATATGCATTTTGTGGATGAGGCGACTATTTTTGTCCAATCCGGGACCGGCGGCAACGGCTGCGTGTCTTTCCGTCGTGAAAAGTACGTTCCCAGGGGCGGACCAAATGGCGGCAGCGGCGGCGACGGAGGCTCGGTGTATCTGCTCGGCAACAAGAAATTAAGAACACTATATGACCTCAGGATCCATCCCCATTACCGCGCTGGCCGCGGGCAGCATGGGAAAGGCAAGAACATGCATGGAAGGTCAGGCCGGGATGTGTCTATTCAGGTACCCCCAGGTATCGTGGTGTATAGCAAAGACAAGATGCTCGGAGAGATACTCGAGGATGGCGAAAAACTTCTCGCCGCACGCGGCGGTGCTGGAGGCAAGGGTAACGCTCAATTTGTCACATCCACAAACCGCGCACCGCGTCAGGCTGAGCTGGGGAGTCCTGGTGAAACCAGGGTCTTGAAGATCGTGCTCAAGATCATTTCCGACATCGGAATCGTGGGCCTGCCCAACGCTGGAAAATCAACGCTGCTTAAGGCAATGACCAACGCCAGCCCGAAGATCGGCAGTTACCCATTTACTACACTCAGTCCCAATCTGGGTGTGTTACAGAACGAAATGAAGAATATCGTGATTGCCGATATGCCGGGCATCATTGAAGGCGCGCACCGCGGCAAGGGCATCGGCCTGCAATTCCTGAAACACATAGAAAGAACAAACATACTGATCATTGTCATTGACGCAACGACCGGCGATCCAATAAAACAATACAAATCACTGCTGAATGAATTCATGCAATACGACCCGAAACTGTTGCGCAAATCGCGTGTCGTAGTGTTCAACAAAATCGATCTGCTGCCCCGGACACCTCGTGTGGACTTGAAAGAAAAAACATTCTTTGTCTCGGCGCTCACAGGAACAGGTGTTGCAGATCTCATCGATCATATAAGAAATGAGAATTAAACTGAAGCAGGACAAAGACGCGATTCAGAAAATACTGAAATCGAACGACATCGAGAAAAAACTCAAACTTCTCGATCAGATCGACGGCGTCAACACAAGACAAGGCATAACGATCCTAATGAAAATGCTTGAGGATACATCCTGGTGCATGCGCGAAAGAGCGGCCCGCAAACTTGCCTCTTATGGATCAAGGGTATCCACGCGCCTCACACGTCTCCTCACAAAAGGTTACTGGTACACCCGGGCGTCAGCCTGCCTGTCCCTCGGCGAAGTCGGCGACCTCCGTACACTCAAACCTATCATCAGGGTGTATCTCAGCGACGAGAATCCCACTGTCCTGAAGGAAGCGGGTGCCGCACTGGTGAAAATGGCCCGTAAGAAACCCGAAAAATTTGCTGAAACAATTACCGGTATTGAACTTCAGCCGAACGAGTTGAGGAGGATACTTTTCGCCGTGGAAAGAACTGACATCGATCTATATAGCGAGATCAAAGAACTGCTCAATGATGAAAGACGAGACATTTGAGCTGCTTCATCTGCTTTCGATCGACACGCTGAAACCTAGGGATCTACACACACTGATCAGTCATTTCGGCTCGTGCAAGGACGCGGTTTGTGCACCTCGCGGAGACCTCGAGCACATCGTTGGAGCTGGAAACGCGGCGGCAATCACTTCTTTCTCTGTCACAGACGTGCTACTCAGGAAAAAGGAAATACTGAAGAAATTCGCCATTGATGCCACGCCCTGCTACGCACAAACCTACCCCCGATGGCTGACCCAGATCAACGGTTTCCCGCCGGTCATATTTATCCGCGGCAGCATCATCCCTGAAGACGAAACCTCCATTGCCGTGGTCGGCACCAGAGGCGCAACCGTGTACGGCAAGGAAATCGCCCGTAAATTTGCCGCCGAGTTCGCCCTTGCCGGCGTTACAGTGGTTAGTGGTATGGCTCGCGGTATCGATACCGAAGCACATCGGGGTGCACTCCAGCACAATGGCAGGACAATTGCAGTTCTGGGGTGCGGCGTTGATACCTGTTATCCACCCGAAAACAAGAATCTGATGACCCAAATAATCAACTCGGGTGCGGTCATCTCGGAATTCGACCTGGGTATACCACCCCTCGCGTCCAACTTTCCACGGCGCAACCGTATCGTCTCGGGCCTTGCAAGAGCGGTGGTGGCAATAGAAGCGAAGGAAAGATCAGGTGTGATGAATACGGTGAAGTGGGCGCTCGAACAAAACAAAGATGTTTTTGCCATCCCTGGCAACATCTTTGCCAAAACGTCCTTCGGTACAAACCGCCTGATCAAGGACGGCGCGATACCTGTCACGTCGCCCGGTGAGGTGCTTGATTATCTGGGCATGACGCACGTGAACAAGCACGAAACAACAGCAGAAATTCAGCTTGACGAAACTGAAAGTAAGATCTGGGAAGCACTTTCTTACGAACCCACGTATCTCGACGCGCTTGTCGAGAAAGTCAACCAACCGACAAGCACGATCCTCGATATTTTGCTAAGACTCGAGATCAAGGGCTATGTAAAACAGCTACCCGGTATGTCTTTCGTGAAAAACTTCGAATAAGCCAGCCACTTACATTACTGGACAACCGTGAAATCCGAACGAGTACTCTACGTGCCCATTTCCCAGGACGACAGGTAACGGCGCTGCTCAGCCGTG
>JBFEPB010000109.1:0-5424 GCA_041550295.1 bacterium
GACCTCCCCAGGGCCTGAAGAAGGCAAAACCTTCATCGCCCTCAATCTAGGACATGTCATTGGAAGCATGGGCAAGAGCGTGCTGATGATCGACACAGATTTCAGAAAGAAATCAGGCCATCTCACTGAAGTGACCAAGTTGAAAAAGGAGCTTGGTCTCTTTGATATCCTGATGGGCACGGTGAAGACCGAGGACGTTGTACTTCCCTTGGTTTCGCCCCAGAAGGAAAAGACGAAAGTGCAAACAAAAGGCAGAGTAGATCTCTTGCCGATTGGCAAGGTGCCGCCAAATCCCTTTCTGTATCTTGAATCAGAAGATATGAAAACACTGATTACAGATTTGAAGAATGAATATGACTACATAATTGTCGATGGCGTTCCGCTGCTGTTGTTCGCTGATGCGACATACCTGGCAACGTTCGCGGATGGTGTGATCGTTGCCGCGAGGTACGGCAGGACGACATTGAAATCCCTGGAGGTTGCCAATGATATTCTTCTCAATGCAAAGTCTGATATTCTGGGCGTGGTGTTGAACGGTGTGCCAAGAAAACGCGGGAGCTATTATTATGAGCAGTACTACAAGTACTATTCGAAATATTATCAGAAAGGGCAAGGATAGCAGATGATTAAATATTCACGATATTTTTTGGGTGTTCCGGATGTGTCAGAAAGGGACAAAGGCAAATACGGTCAGGACACCCTGATTAGCACTAGGAAGGAGGTTCATGAAAGTACCGTTCATTGATCTGGAACGGCAGCACAAGCCGATAAAAAATGATTTGATGCAGGCATTTGAGAGGGTATTAGATAGTAATAAGTTCATCCTGAGCGACGAGGTGAAGGCATTTGAACGAGAGATCGCGTCATATTCCAGTGCTAAGTACGGGATTGGGGTGTCCAACTGCACCAACGCCCTGCTTCTTTCTCTGAGGGCGTTGAACATCGGACCAGGCGATGAGGTGATAACCACGCCGTTCACATTTGTTGCCACGGCCGAAGTAATCGGCATAATCGGTGCCAAACCAGTCTTCTGTGATATCGACCGGAGGACATTCAATATTGATCCGGCGAAAATAAAGGACCATGTTTCGGCCCGCACACGGGCGATCATGCCAGTGCATCTTTACGGTCAGGCAGCAGACATGCAGAGCATATCGCGGCTGGCAAAAGAGCACAACCTTAAGATAATTGAAGATATGGCTCAGGCAATCGGTGCCAAATATAACGGGCAAATGGTCGGTAATTTTGGCGACACCGCCTGCATAAGTTTTTATGTCACGAAGAACCTGAATGCACTGGGTGACGCAGGTATGATCCTGACCAATGATGCCGCTCTGGACAGCAAGATCAGGGCATTCCGTGTACATGGGGCATCGAGTAAGTACCATCATGATTTTCTTGGTTACAATGACCGACTCGATGCAATGCAGGCAGCTTTTCTCAGGATAAAACTGACGCACCTTGACGAATGGAACAAGAGGCGCCGCCGGATCGCCAGCAAGTACGATGATGCTTTGCGGGATGTCGTGGCAACTCCATTCATCAGTCCGGAGAATGAGTCGGTATACCATCAGTACACTATCAGGGCAGCGCGTCGGAATGAATTGGCCAAATTCCTGAGTGATAAGGGGATCGGAACGGCGATTCACTACCCGGTTCCTTTGCACCTGCAGCCGGCCTTCAAGTATCTTGGTTACACTTTGGGGGATTTTCCGGTATCGGAAAAAGCCGCTGAAGAGGTACTTTCATTGCCGATTCAGCAGGATTTGACCGATGATGAAGTCGAGTATGTGATAAGCTCGGTGAGACAGTTCTATAGTAAGTAAGGTTAATTAAAGAGGATAATAAAAATACAGCTTCGTTTTTTTTGGAATAGATCGTATTACTTTGTTTTGAGTAACTGAGTAATACAAAACCAACTAGGGGGTTAGGGGGTATTTGTATGGCAAAAAATATAGAACATGCAGTAGGCGAAAGAAGCCCTGATGTTTTTGTCATCGAGGGCCGTAAGCCGGCGCGCATTGGGGTTATTGGTGTTGGTTCATGGGGCAAGAATCTTGTCCGCAATTTCTCTCAGCTCGGTGTGTTGCGCGCCGTCTGTGATGTAAATGACAGTAGTGTGAGATCGTGCAGAGTCAATTATCCTGATTTGACTTGTACCGATTCGATCGATGTGATCCTTGACGATCCTGACGTCAATGGTGTGGTCGTTGCCACGCCGGCAAAGAGCCATTATGAATTGTCGAAGAAGGTCCTGAAGTCGGGGCGGCATCTTTTTGTAGAAAAACCACTGGCACTGAGGGTTGAGGAAGCCGAAGAACTGGTCAAACTGGCCAAGGAAAACGATCGCGTATTAATGGTCGGCCATGTGCTGCGATACCATCCTGCCATTAACAAGCTAAAGGAACTAATTGACAGTGGTGAGCTCGGCAAGATCCAGTATATATACTCAAATCGTCTGAATATAGGCAAGATAAGGGATGCGGAGAACATTCTCTGGAGTTTTGCTCCGCATGACATATCAGTGATCCTTTATTTACTGAACGAACGGCCGAGCGCTTTATCCGCGATCGGCGGTACGTATGTGCAGAAGGGGATCGCCGACGTGACCCTTACGACAATGGATTTTCCTAGCGGTGTGCAATCACATATCTTCGTTTCGTGGCTGCATCCCTACAAAGAGCAGAAACTGGTGGTGGTGGGTGACCGCAAGATGGTTGTTTTCGATGACCTGACTACTGAGAAGCTATTCATGTATCCCCACAGGATCGAATGGCATAATCGTGCTCCGATCGCGCGTAAAGCAGACGCCGAGGTTATCCCGGTGCGCATGGAAGAGCCGTTAAGAGCCGAATGTCAGCATTTCATTGAATGCATTGAGAATAAATGGACCGCGTATACTGACGGCGATGAGGGCTTGCGGGTGTTGAATATTCTTTATGCAGCCCAGAATTCGCTAAATAATAACGGTCTCAAGATAGTATTCGATAAACAAGAGACCGTTAAACCAGCGAGAGAAGACGTTTATGTGCATTCGAGCGCTGCGGTTGCTGACGGTGCGAACATCGGAAGAGGCAGCAAGATCTGGCACAACTCGCAGGTCCAGCCCGGGGCAAAAATAGGGGAGGACTGCACCATCGGCCACAATTGCCTGATTTCATCGAAAGCGCGTCTTGGAAAAGGGGTGAAGCTTGAATCGAATATCGATGTCTGGGATCTGGTAGAACTTGATGACTATGTATTTGTCGGTCCGTCAGCCGTATTCACGAACGATCTTACGCCGCGTGCCAAGTATCCGAAGAAATCCTATCCGGAACTCGGTGAATGGGTTCCAACCCATGTCAGAGAGGGTGCATCGATCGGCGCGAATTCAACGATCGTCTGCGGTGTTACGATCGGCCGTTGGTCACTCGTTGGTGCCGGCGCAGTAGTAACACACGATGTTCCGGACTACGCGGTCGTTGCTGGCGTACCAGCCAGACCAATAGGCTGGGTGTGTGAGTGCGGAAATAGACTGTCTTTCAGAAAAGGCAGGGCCGTCTGTGTAAAATGCGGTCGTAGGTTCCGTAAGCACAAAGAACGTGTGGCGCAGACGAACGGCGAATAGGTTTGCGACTCCGGCCGGCGTCTTCGATAGTAATAGGATAATAGGGTCTTGTTCATGCTCTATGATACATCATTGCCTTGGGGCTTCAGGACAATAGGCTCAGCAGAGCACGCTGTGCAGCAGAGCGCGCACGTCATCAGAGAATTACTGGTGATGATCGGCCTGCTGGCAATGTCATTCTTTGTCGTCTATTTGGCATCCCCGGATATATCGAGGGTGTACTTCATAATCCTATTGCTGGCTTTTGTCCTGACGAGAGAAAATCATTTCTGGTTCGCTTATTTCTTCATTCTTGCGCAAGGTCCTGGTTATCTGTGGGCTGATTATTCGGGTTTATCACAGTATCGCCTGCCTATGTATACGCTGGTGGCTGGCATGACCTTTACCCCCATCGATCTTTTCGTTCTGGTCGCCTTTGCCAAGGCGCTATTTGCAGGACGTAAGGCCGAGATGCGTATTACGCCCCTCATGCTGGCAATCCTGATATATGCTGCCATCTGCGTGGTGATCACGGCTTTGTTATTCGGAACCGATATCGACGTCATGGCCTGGAATCTCCGGTGGGTGTTCTATTATACGCTGATTATTTCTTTTATATTCCTGGTTAGGAAGAAACACGAGGTTCACCAATTCATCCTGCTGCTATTCCCGGCAGTCTTCTTCATTCTCTTCACGCAGATCTATTATGTGATCAGCGGCGCGGAATTCATAAATCTCTTCGATCCCGGATTCCGTGGGGTCATGTTAAATACGGTAACGGGACAATTGCGGCCGGTGATGGGAGGCGTTCTACTGGTATTTTTCTGCTTTACATCGGCACTGTTACTGTTGCTTGCGGACGACCATAAGATACCGAAAATACTACTGCATCTGGTGGTTGTTACGTCATTCCTGTCAGTTTTTTTCTCGGCAACAAGGCTGTGGTTCGTGATATTCTCATTTGTATTCTTCGGGTATGTCCTGGTTTCGAAGAAAAAGATATCTTCAATAGCAGGAGTAATATCGTTGTTGCTGCTTGTTGCCGGTGGTTTGATCTACGCCGGGATTGTGCCGGAACAACTGCTGGTCGCGAGTTCATGGGCGCGCGTGAGCCAGATCTTCGACATGGCAAAAGGCGATCTTTTTGCCGCGCAGACGGCCATGAACAGGATCACCGTGCAGTTGCCCGTGATCATTAACGTGATCAAACAGAGCCCGCTCGTTGGTTTTGGATTTTCGTTCGTTACGATGAGGCAATATGACGATGATTTTGGCTTCCTGAACACGATACTGATGTTCGGCTTCATCGGATTTGCGTTTTTCCTGCTTTTCTTCTACAGGTTGATCGCATTGTTTAGATCGGCCTTGAAGAGGATGAGAAAGGATAATCCATACCGCGCTCGGCTCCGAATGATGAGCGTAATATGGCTGAGCATGCTTATTGGTTATCTTACTACGTGGGATTTCTTCACAATGTATTTTTATAAGGTATTTTTCGTCGCTATCGTGATCGCCCTGAGCGAATATCTGCTGACCAGAGCACAGGATTCAGCATATGCCGGGGGCGCCGCGTGAGACGGAAGATGTCTATCAAAGAAAGGAATAGTTTATGATACCTGTATTCAGACCATCGATGGGCGATGATGAAGTGAGGGCGGTCGAGCAAGTACTGAGGTCGGGCTGGATCGGCCTCGGTCCCAAAACGAAAGAATTCGAGGAGCAATTTGCCGGTTATGTCGGCGTTGAGCATGCGGTGGCACTCAATTCGTGCACCGCAGCACTTCATCTGGCATTGAAGATCATGGGTGTCGAGGGAGGCGAGGTCATAACCTCACCGA
>JBFEPB010000110.1:0-5421 GCA_041550295.1 bacterium
AAAGATCACCCTGCCCGGTGTAGTGTCAACGATCTTTTCCTTAACGTTGTATTTTATCGGTTGGTGGAAATCGATATGACCGTGATAAAGGGCGGCGGAGATTTCGTCGACCGAACAGAATGACTTCGGCGATACCGGTACTTCCTTTCTCATCTTCGTGAGGTAATGCAATCCGATCACCATATCCTGAGTCGGCGCCATCAAGGCGCGCCCGTTGCCTGGTGATCTGATGTTATGTATCGATAGCATCAACATGTATGATTCCAGGATTGCCTCTGGTGAAAGGGGTACATGGACACTCATTGTGTCGCCGTCAAAATCAGCATTGTAAGGATGGCAGACTAGGGGGTGTATGGCGATCGCCCTACCTTCGCGCAGCACCGGCAGAAAGGCCTGGATTGATACACGATGCAGGGTGGGAGCCCGGTTGAGGAGTACTGGATGGTTTTTGATGATTTCGTCCAGTATTTCATACACTTCTGTGGAGCGAGCCCGGACCAAACGGCGCGCACTCCGTTCCGAATCCACAACTCCTCTTTCCTCAAGTTTCCGGACGATCATTGGTTTAAAAAGCTCGAGGGCCATTTCCTTTGGGATACCGCACTGGTAGAGTTTCAGTGTCGGATCGACAACGATGACCGATCTTCCCGAGTAGTCCACTCTTTTCCCCAAGAGATTTCTACGGAAGCGTCCTTGTTTTCCCTTGAGCGCATCGGCGAGGGATCTGAGCGGTCTATTACCGCGGCCCTTTATCGGCCGGCTGCGCCTTGAATTGTCGAGCAGTGCATCGATCGAATCCTGTAGCATTCTCTTTTCGTTACGAATGATTACTTCTGGCGTTTTTATCCCCGACGTTATCGATTTCACACGATTGTTACGCGTTATGACCCGTTTGTAGAGGTCGTTGAGGTCTGATGTTGCGTAGCGGCCGCCCTCCAGAGCCACGAGTGGTCTCAGATCCGGGGGTATGACAGGTATCCTTGTCAGCACCATCCATTCGGGACGGTTACCAGAAAGACGGAATGCCTCCACGAGTTTCAATTTCTTCAATAACTGCACTCGCCGTGCCTGGAGAGTTTCCTTTTCCAACCTGATACGCAGATCCGACGAGAGGTTCTCCAGGTCGATCTCTTTCAGCAGGTCATAGATGGGTTGGCCACCCATATCAGCCTTGAATCCTTCGTATTTCTTGACTGCTTCCTGATATTCTTCCTCAACCAGCCATTCTCCTTTTCTGTGAGGGGAATCACCTGACTCGAGCACGATATATGCTTCATAATTCAGTATCGCCTCAAGATTGTTGATCGAAAGGTCCAGGAGGAGTCCGATCTTGCTCGGTGAGATCTTGTAGTAGAACAGATGAGCGACCGGTACCGCAAGGTCGACATGTCCCATCCGTTCTCGGCGAACCGACGACGGAACCACTTCGACTCCACATCTTTCACAGACCGTGCCCCGGTACTTGGCTTTTTTGTATTTACCACACGAACACTCAAAATCCTTTACCGGTCCGAATATTCTCTCACAGAACAATCCATCTTTTTCTGGACGCTGCGTTCGATAGTTGATGGTATCGGCACGCGTGACTTCGCCACGCGACCAGGCCTGTATGGTTTCGGGCGAAGCCAAGGAGAGTTTTATGGTATCGTAATCGAGAAGATCAAACGTATCGTAAGTCTTACTTCTCATCGGGTTCCTCCTTTTTCTCTAGTGTTATATTGAAGCACAGCCCTTGTAGTTCCTTGAGCAACACATTGAAGGAAGCCGGGGCTCTAGGTCGTGGAGGATTCTTACCCCTTATGAGTGCTTCATACATTGACGCTCTGCCTGCAACGTCATCGGATTTCACCGTCAGCATCTCCTGAAGTGTATATGCGGCCCCGTAGGCCTCGAGTGCCCACACTTCCATTTCACCCAGGCGCTGACCACCGAACTGCGCTTTGCCGCCGAGCGGTTGCTGGGTGATTAGAGAGTATGGACCGGTCGAACGCGCATGGATTTTCTCGTCGACCATGTGTATGAGTTTCATCATGTACATGTGGCCGACAGTGATCCTTGAGCCAGCAGGCATTCCGGTTCTGCCGTCCCTCAGCCGTATCTGTCCGTCTTCAGGCAGTTCTGCGGTTCTGAGTTTTTCCTTCAGTTCCTCGATCGTAGCTCCGTTGAAAATCGGTGTTATTGCGCAGAATTTGAGTTTATCAGCTGCCCATCCCAGGTGGGTCTCAAGGATCTGTCCGACATTCATACGCGAAGGCACACCGAGGGGATTGAGGATGATATCAACCGGTGTTCCATCGGGCAGGAAAGGCATGTCTTCCTCGGGCATGATCTTTGCCACGACGCCCTTGTTACCATGCCGGCCAGCCATCTTGTCGCCGACCGCGACCCTGCGTTTCTGGGCGATGAAAACCTTTATGATCTTCAGAACGCCATGCGGCAGCTCATCGCCTTTTAGTAGTTTATCTTCTTCGCCCTTCCTGTCCGCGATGATCTGCAGTAATCTTTCTTCATTCTCTTTGGCAATGGTGGCGACCTCATCATTCAGGCTGTTGTTGGTCACGAACTTGCCGTCGGCTACAAAGCTGGTAACGGTCAGGTTATCGAAGAAAGTATCCTCATAGGTTCTTCCTTTGGTATGGATTATCTTGCCTTTCTCATCGCGTACCGACGAGGCTGCTGTTTTCCCACTTAGCCTGCTCTTCAGAAGACCGTTTCTCAAGTTCAGGGTTTCCTGATGCATTGCCGCGAATTCTTGTTGGATTTGTGCTCTGCGCTCCTCTTCGACGTGCTTGGCAAGGGCGTCAGTGGTTTTTCGCGTGAGCACCTTGCGGTCGATGACGACCCCTTCCACCCCGGGATCTATCCTGAGTGATGTATCGCGCACGTTCGTGGCTTTTTCAGCAAATACCGCCCTCATCAGTCTTTCTTCGGGGGTCAATTCGGTTTCGCCTTTGGGCGTGATCTTGCCGACGATGATATCATCCGGTCCCACCTCTGCTCCGACGCGCACGATACCGAACTCATCGAGATCCTTGAGCAAGAAATCCGAGAGTCCAGGTATATCTCTGGTTACTTCCTCGGGACCGAGTTTTGTTTCCCTGACTTCGGAGGTGCATTCTATTATATGAATAGATGTGAATGTATCATTCCTGACCAGACTTTCGCTCACCACCACTGCGTCCTCGAAATTATAACCCAAGAAAGGCATGAAGGCGACCAGCACATTCTTGCCCAATGCAAGAACGCCGTCACATGTTGCGTATCCATCGACCAGAACATCGTTCTTCTTCACCTTCTGGCCGACCTGCACAAGCGGCCTCTGATGTATGCACGTGTTCTGATTTGACCTGACGAATTTTGAGAGCGTGTAGCGTTTCTTCGTTTTTCGGTTCGTTTCAACGATAATCCGGGATGCATCGGCGTAGTCGACCTTTCCGTCCTCCTCGGCAAGTAGTAATATACCGGAATTCTTGGCAATACGGTCTTCCATGCCAGTACCGACGTATGGAATATCCGGATCGATCAATGGCACGGCCTGTCTCTGCATATTGGAGCCCATCAGCGCCCGGTCAGCATCGTCATGTTCCAGAAATGGTATGAGCGATGTGGTTGGGCTGAATACCTGCTCGGGCGACACGTCCATAAGATGTACTTCACGTGGTGCGACCAGCGGGAAATCATCGCGGCGTCGGCACAGGACCTGTTCGGTCACAATGTTACCTTTGGCGTCAACCGGTGTATTTTCCTGGGCAATCGTATACTTATCCTCCTCATCGGCTCGCAGATAGACAACTTCGTCCGTGACGCGTCCATTCTTGACGACCCAATAGGGGGCAAGGATGAACCCGTATTTATCTATTTTCGCGAAACTGGCCAGACTCGATATCAAGCCGATATTTGGTCCCTCCGGGGTTTCGATCGGGCATATCCGTGAGTAATGCGAATAGTGCACGTCGCGTACTTCGAAACCGGCAGTCTGTCTCGTCAGTCCACCTAAACCGAGCGATGATATACGTCTCTTGTGGGTCATCTCTGAAAGCGGATTCGTCTGTTCCATGAATTGAGAAAGTTGGGACGTCGTAAAGAATTTGTTGATGATATTCGACACAAGACGCGGATTTATCAAATCCTGAGGTGTCAACCCGGATTCATCCATCAGTGAAGCCCGCTCTTTGATATTCTGTTTTAGTTGTTTGATCGCTAATCTGAATTGCTCGCCGAGCAATTCACCGACCCGGCGCACACGTCGGTTCCCCAGATGGTCTATGTCATCCGGCTCAATTTCCCCTGCCGCCAGTTTAAACAGGTGCTTGAATATTTCCAGCAGATCGTCGATCGCAAAATCCTGTTTCTTGGCGCGGTCAGTGATCCCGAGCCGCATATTTAACTTGAAGCGGCCGACATCGCCGAGGTCAAAGTGACTCAGGTCAAAGAGAATGTTCTTTATGTAAGACATTGCTATATCGAGCGTGGGCGGTGCCATCGAGCGCAATAGCGTGTAGATTTTCTTTGCTGCTTCGTCCTTTGAATGAGTACGGTCTTTCTTGAGAGTGTTGGTTAGTATCGTCACGCCGGGATGATGCGAATCGATGATCGTGACCTTCTTTATTTCTTTGTGGGCGAGAAATTCGATATTCGGTCCATCGAGCAGTTCACCAGCAGGGAATAGCACGCTATCACCCTCAGATATTTGTTCTGCGGTGAAGTAGTTTTCTGCGTTCTTCAGATCAACTGTTTTGACCGGGAAGAACTGTTTGATGATCTCTTCGTTCGTTTCAAATCCGAGGCTGCGCAGGAACATCGTGCCGACAAGTTTCTTGCGCCGGTCGAGAATCGCGTAGAGCGTGCTTGCATGGTCGACAAGAAATTCGACCCATTGTCCACGATAAGGTATTACCATGGCCGAAAAGGCGTTGTTACCTTCGCTGAAATATACACCCGGTGAGCGGTGGATCTGGTTTACCACAACCCTTTCGACACCATTAATGACAAATGTCCCCCGATCGGTCATCAGCGGAAGATCGCACAGGTAGATTTCTTGTTCAGGCATGCCGCGAAGCTCGCCGTCTTCTTCCTTACTGACCAATCTAAAGCTTACCTTTAAAGGCAGGCCGTAGGTCGCGCCTTTGTCAATCGCCTCATTTGCTGAGTATTTTTCCGCACCGGAACGATGCGCGATATACTGCAGCTGATAGCGGTTATGGATGTCAGACACTGGAAATTCGTGAGCGAAGATATCCTTGATCGTCTTACTCATGAATTGTTCATATGATTCATGTTGAACTTCCAGCAAGTGAGGCATGGTGAAGCTTGATTTGCGTTTAGAAAAATCAACAATATTCATCATAATTTATACTCTTCCCCCGTGATGGTGGCAAAATATAGGTACTTGTACTCTATTGCGCAGCGTCAATTTATTTC
>JBFEPB010000111.1:0-5417 GCA_041550295.1 bacterium
ATCCAGAACCGGATTTTTTGACGCAAATGCCTCTGCCCTACCTAGTATCATGCAATTAACAACGATCAAAGGCACGAAGACACCGAGCGCACGGTAGAGGTCAGGTTGAAATGCCTGCATCGTGTAGTCGATGATGGTCACAAAGGTGGAAATAACGAGAATGAATATCGGAATCCTAACCTCGTTTGGAATTTTCTTCCTCAACACCGAGATAATGAGATTTGAAAAAACTACCACGAATGTTGCGGCAAGACCCATACCGACGCCGTCCCGTACCGTGCTCGAAGTTGCCAATGCCGGACACAGACCTATCATGAGCACAAAGACCGCATTATCTTTCAGCAAACCACGGGTGAAGATATTGAGTTTTCTCACTCTACGTAGCCTCCGAATCTCTCGATCCCACGGAATACTCCGTCGATCAATGCCTTCGAAGACACTGTTGCACCGCTGATAGCATCTGGCCTCCCGGTTTTGAACTTCTCAAGAAATTCTTTTTCCCGTATCGCCTCACCGATGCCCTCAGTCTCCTGTGAATACAAGATGGCAACGCCGGTTATGCCTGCCTCTGCGCTATAGCCGACCATGAAGCTTATGTCATCCAAATATCCCTGCACTGTGCCGACAAACACTATGCCCAGCGTATCTGAACCGCTCACTGCTCTCCATAGCGTATCCTTGATCACCTCGATAAATTTATCCGCTTCCGGGAAAACGAACCCGGGATCACAGACCGGCGCCAAACACTGGCCGTACATCTCGATCCCTTTCTTGACCCCGGTAGTGACCGCGCGCGATGAGATCGTGGCCGCGGTTATTGCCTGGATCGCTCCGCCGTCCTGCTCGAGTCCAACTTCGCCATCGGTCTTACCCTTGAATTGTTCAGTGAAAGACGGCTGAATTATCTTCGCACCCAGGCCGGGCGTTTCAGCCATTCCTTCAGCCGCACTCGCTACCCTTATCCCGGTTATCCTACGTTCAGTATCCAGACCAACCGTAATCGGGATCGGACCCGCATAGCCCTGGGGAAATACTCTGAAGACAACACCGATGCGGTTGCCCGAAGAATCGAGTGCCAGCCATAATGTATCAGGTACCACTTCCTGATATTCGTGCGCCGTAATCACTTCCTTTAGCCCGCTCAGGGTCAACTGAGCCTGCGTTTCAGCGATGCGCGGTTCAGTGAATGCATAGACGAAAGAAAGAACAATCGCGCAGGTCACTGCAACAACAAATAACGTGATTATCATCTGCCGTGTGCTGGTCATCTTTTCACTCCCCTTTTCCTCTGCTCACCGAAGATGCGTTCCCTGGTCATCCGATCGATCACCGGTGTGAAAACGTTCATGAGCAGGATCGAATAAGAAACACCCTCGGGATAACCTCCCCATATTCTTATGATGATTGTAATGATGCCGCAACCGATCCCAAATATCCATCTACCTTTCCTGGTGATCGGTGAAGTAACCCAATCGGTTGCCATAAAAAAGGCACCAAGGATAAGCCCGCCACTGAACAGATGAAACAGAACACTACCCTCTGTCGGGAGCACCCAGGCGAGTAACGCGAAGCTGCCGAGGTAGCCAAGCACAATCCTATAATCTATGATCCTCGCAAAGAGCAGGAAAAGACCGCCGATGAGCAGGAAAAGAACCGAGGTCTCACCAATACACCCTCCGATCTTACCCAGAAAGAGATTTCTTATTGTCTCGAAATCGTTGAGCTGTCTGATGATCACCTGAGGGTCACCATAGTTCGCAGGATTCTTCAGTAGGCTCAAGGGTGTTGCCGCGCTCATCCCGTCGATGCCAGACAGCGTACCACCAACCGGGGATAACCACTCCTTGGTCATCAGTGAAGGCCAGGATGCCATCAAAAATGCGCGACCGGCCAGGGCAGGGTTTATGAAGTTATATCCTAACCCGCCAAACAATTGCTTGGCGAAAATTATGGCAAATGCACTGCCGACCGCCGGCATCCACCATGGAACACCCGGCGGGAGATTGAAGGCAAGAAGCAAACCGGTCAGCACCGCACTTCCATCACCAATCGTAATTTTCTTACCGAGCATCCTTTGAAGTAACATTTCTGAACAGACAGCGGCGCCAATACTGATAATCGTAATGAGAAGCGCGCGCAGGCCAAAAAGATACGTGGAGAAGCCGAGTGCCGGAACCAGAGCAAGTATAACAACCCGCATTGCCGTACTCGTCTTATGCCCTGATCTGATGTGGGGCGACACAGAAACTATGAATGACCTTCTTATTTCTTCGACTTTCTCCATATCTCGCTCTTTCCGTACTTGAAATAGTGCACGAGTGGTATTGCGGCAGGGCATTCATAGGCACAGCATCCACATTCTATACAATCGAGCACACCGTACATTTTTGCCTTTTCAAAGTTCCTATTCTTGACAGAACTGCATATTTCAGTAGGCATAAGTCCCATGGGACAGGCATCAACGCACGCCGCACAACGCACACAAGGACCCTCATCAGGAATGCTTGCCCTATTCCAGAGGACAATACCTGAAGTGCCTTTGATCACGGGTACATCATCTGAATATTGAGCAATACCCATCATCGGTCCGCCGAGTATTATTTTCTCCGGCTGGGCAGTGAAACCACCACAGAAATCAATGACCTCGCTCACTGGCGTACCGATGCGAGCGAGCACATTCTTTTGCTCCCGTACGCCGTCGCCGGCGACGGTCAGCACACGGTCGATTAGCGGCTTGCCGTATCTGATTGCCATCAGCGCCGCATGGCATGTCCCGACATTGTGAACCACACACGCGACGTCCATGGGAAGCCCACCCCTGGGCACCTCTCGTTTGAGGATCGCCTTGATCAGTTGCTTTTCCGCACCCTGTGGGTACTTTGTCTTCAACTTGGCGACCGTCATCCCATTCTCCTTGAAAATATCTATTGCATCCTTCTTGTTGTCTTCTATCCCGATAATGAGATCTCTAGCATTGAGTATTTTCTGAAAGATTTTCGCTCCCTCGATGACCGTCTCGGCATGCTCGAGCATGAGCCGGTGATCAGCCGTAAGCATGGGTTCACATTCACAACCGTTTATAATGAGGGTGTCGATTTCTTTTTCCTTAGGTGGCGACAATTTCACATGCGTGGGAAATGCGGCACCGCCCATCCCTACTATACCGGCTTCTTTGACGGCATCGAGTAACTGCATCTGTGACAGATCGTCTACATTCTTGACCTTTTGCACATCGCTCGCCCAATCCTCTGTGTCATTGGATTCAATAATGCAACATGGCGCAGAGCCGATCACAGGATGAGCATGTTCGACAATATCAACGATTTTTCCCGAAATGCTGGCATGAACAGAGGCTGAGATCAACCCATCGGCCTCGCCGATCTTCATACCTATCTTAACCGTATCGCCTTTGGCAACAAGAGGCTTTGCCGGCTTGCCGGTATGCTGTGACAAGGGGATATAGACTTTCTTGGGTGCCGGCATTACCTCGATAGCCTGACTTTGAGTCTCTTTTCTTTCAGGGGGATGCACGCCACCGGTGAACCCAGCTAACATGGCATTTAGTATAGCCAAATTCGTTGCTCAGTCAAGAAAGAACGTGCCGGATATCTTAAAGCTCGATTGCTAAGGTGTGATAATATAGCCGGTAAAAGTCAGGACGGCATTACCGCCGATCTTGACACGAAAAATCTGACCCCTGGTCGTCTCGATGTGCACATATACTTTACCCTGCTTTTGCTGCAAGTGGCCCTGTTCGATTATCATGCGAGAGAAGTTCGCTTCATCGACCAACTTATGCCTGATCAAGTAGCAACCCAGGGTGCCTGCTGCTAAGCCGGAGATAGGATTTTCATTGATCCCAATGGACGGCGTGAAATGCCGCATGAATGCCGTACTCTCGACATCGAATTTCTGGAGGCAGAACACAATGACGCCGCTGATTCCAAGACGCACGCAGCAACTGTCCATCAAAGAGAAGTTCGGCCGAATGTTGCGCATGTCTTTCAGCGACCGAAGCGGGATCACCAAATCATAAAACCCGGTCGAAATAACATCCATCGGCAGACCCGACGCGGTTAAATCGGTCTCGCTTAACCCAAGGAATCTCGAAACCAACGAGCTGCTCACTTCCATATCAAGATAGGCAGGTTTTGCCAGCGTGATGGTTGCCCGGTTGATCTTCTCGCCTTCCACCCTCAACTCCACCGCATTGATTCCGCTCTTCGTCCTCTGTTTAATCATTGTTTCAGGGTCTTTTAGGGTTAACAGACCTTCACCGCTGAGTGCGAAATATGTCGCGATTGCGGCATGACTCGAGAAATTGATTTCATTCTTGCCATTGAAAAAACGCAGGGATAAATCCGCTTCAGCAGTTGACTCAGGAAATACGAAAACGGTATCAGAAACTGAACTGAGGTCTGAGGCCAGTGTCAGCATCTCCTGATCTGTCAGTTCCTCGGATGCCAACACGACCCAAGCCGGATTTCCACCATAAGGCAAAGATGTAAACGTACTGTATTTTTTTGCCTTAATCCAGCCTGGCATGAAAGAATATTATATATATTATCAGAGTTGTCAACATCACGACGGATGACACGTTCTGCACCTGCACTCCAACGGACAAAACCGAGCTGTTAATTGCTGTGAATTATTGCGTTTCATCGATTCGTACAATTCTTCTCTTAAGATATTTCACGAGAAGCGGATGAGTTTCTTTCTGCAGCATACTCATCATCTCCTGTTTCGAAAGTGTAGCGTATGCTGCTTTTCTAACGGCCGGTGGCAACGATACGATCAGTTCGTCAAGTTCTGATGTCATACTGTCCTCGGTTCTTGTGCACATCAGAAAATAATCCCCTATGACATCTCGCCTCAGCTTTTCCGGGTGAAATACCTTAGCGCCAATCCGTCGAAGTCCGGACAGGGCGGCATAACGGACGCCATAAAACGGATCACCCAAACCACGCACCAAGTGGGCCACTTCCCTTTCAGTGGCAATAACACTCATCGCATGGAAGGCGGATTTCCTGACCAATGCAACCTTATCATCCAGGCCCCTGCAGATATCCGGCATCGCTGCGTATGAACCGGATTTACCGAGTGTTGTAAATGCCGCTGAACGAATCGCCCAGTCTTGATCGTTGATGTACCTGATGGCCGGTTCGATGATATCGACGCCGCCGATCTCGCCAAGTACCCAGAGAGACTGTTTCAGGGCACGTGCTTCTGTATCGCTCCCGCGATAACCAATGCCAGCAACGATCCCAGGAATCGCTATTTCACCGATATCCTTCAGCATGTTCTTCAAGGCATGCCGTTCAATCGATGACTTTGTATCGAATTTTGAGACAAGGAAGGCGACTATTGTATCCGTAGTCAATGAATCGCTGCCCAGCTTGACAAACTGGACGACGGCA
>JBFEPB010000112.1:0-5404 GCA_041550295.1 bacterium
ATGGGGTGCCCTCGATTGGATGATAATCGATTCTCCACCAGGAACCGGTGACGAACCACTGTCCATCGCTCAGCTCATTCCGGCAACCGGGGCGGTCATCGTAACAACACCGCAGGAAGTGTCGCTAATGGATTCGCGCAAGGCAGTGAACTTCGCCCGCATTCTTAGACTTCGCATATACGGGATCATCGAGAACATGAGCGGCCTGCGGTGTCCACATTGCGGAAAAAACATTGAAATATTCAAGGCAGGCGGCGGTGAGAAGACCGCACAAGAGCTCGGTGTTCCTTTCCTTGGCAGGATACCCATGGACCCCGCAATTGCAGCACTCGCGGATGAAGGTAAGCCGTTCATAATCCATAGACCCAACTCGGCAGCAGCAGATGCCTTTGACGATATCGTAGAAAGAATAATATCCTCAAAGGGTTAGTACCGACTCAGTTCCCGCGTACTACGAATATCTTTTCCACGCGTTTCACTGGCACAGAAAAGGTCTGAACGCTGATCCATCCAAGGTTCAGCCTCTGATTTCTTGACAAACAAACTGTTTTGGCTATAATAGTACGGGCGAGTGTATACACTCAAAAATAACTATGAAGAGAATCCTGGTAATATCTAATCGTCTTCCTGTTACGGTCACCAAGAGAGAAAACAAAATAAGGTTAAACCCCAGTGTCGGCGGTCTGGCAACGGGACTGAGCTCACTGGCCAAGTCGTATGAGAATATCTGGATCGGCTGGCCTGGCATCGCCCTCGAACGCGTGGCAGAAGAAAGAAAAAAGATAACACGCCGGCTCAAGCAAGATAACTGTCATCCTATTTTCATCAAACAGAACGACATCGAGAACTACTATCTTGGCTTCTGTAATAGAACTATATGGCCTTTGTTCCATTACTTCACACAATATTCGGTGTATAACCGGAAGAACTGGCACACATACCTCAAAGTCAACCAGATATTCAGCAGTGAGATCGTACGCATCGCGAAGCCCGATGATATCATCTGGATCCATGACTACCATCTGCTGGTACTACCACAACTCATAAGGAATAAATTACCTGATGCTACAATAGGTTTCTTTCTGCACATCCCATTCCCCTCATCAGAGGTCTTTCGCATTCTTCCACCCCGCAAGGAAATCTTGCGAGGCATGCTCGGTGCTGACCTGATCGGGTTTCACACCTACGATTACGCATATCACTTCATGCAAACCACCAGGCGGCTGCTCGGATACGAGCATAGCAAAGCTCAAATCAAAATTGACAATAGGGTTCTGAAGGTCGATGCTTTTCCGATGGGTATTGACTACAAGCAATACAGCCAGGCGACAGAAGATGCCGGCGTCCTGCGTGAAATGGAGAAAATCAGAAACCGGGTTGGTGACAGGAAAATCATCATATCCATCGACCGTTTAGATTATACAAAGGGTATAGCACAAAGACTCGAGGCATTTGATTACTTCCTCGACACAAATCCCAAATACCGGGAAAAGGTGACTTTGATACTGGTCGCGGTTCCCTCACGTGCCGGCGTGGAACAGTACGCGCTATTGAAACGAGAAGTCGATGAGCTGATCAGCAGGATCAATGGAAAGTACGGCACGATCGGTTGGATACCCATATGGTATTTATACCGCTTCCTTCCCTTCAAGAACCTTGTACCGCTGTACAGCGTGGGTGATGTCGCCCTGGTCACGCCGCTAAGGGATGGTATGAACCTTATCGCCAAAGAATACCTGGCAGCCAGAAAGGACAACAAAGGCGTATTGATACTCAGCGAGTTGACCGGGGCATCAAAAGTTTTGGGCGAAGCGATAATCGTCAATCCAAACAATAAAGAGGAGATTGCGGCCGCGATAAAAGACGCGCTTATTATGCCCGAACACGAACAAGTAAGGCGGAATGAAACCATGCGCAAACGCCTCAAGCGATACAATGTGGAGCGGTGGGCGCACGATTTCATCGATGTGCTACTCAGGACAAAGCAGAAACAATCAGAAATGCTATCAAAGAACCTGAACCGTGAGATCAAGGCAAAACTGATCGCCGATTACCGATCGAGTAAACGCCGGTTACTGCTTCTCGATTACGACGGTACTCTGGTTGAATTCGTTGCAGACCCGTCAAAAGCCATACCCGACCGTGAGATCGCAGATACCCTCAAGAAACTATCGGCCGATGCGAAGAACACGGTGGTAATAGTGAGCGGGCGGGATCGGGAAACGCTCGACAGGTGGTTCCACAAGATCAACCCGGGGATGATCGCTGAGCACGGCGTCTGGTTCAAGGAGAAATCCGGAAAATGGCAGATGCTGAAACAGTTGAGAAATGACTGGAAGGACAGGATACGGCCGATACTCGAACTGTATGTAGACCGCACCCCAGGAGCGCGCATTGAAGAAAAGGAATTCTCGCTGGTCTGGCACCATCGGATGGTCGATCAAAGGCTGGGTGAGCGACGAGCAAGCGATCTGAAAGAGAGATTGATCGACATAGTCACACCCCTCAATCTCAACGTCCTCGAAGGAAGCAAGGTGATCGAGGTAAAGAACATCGGTGTTAATAAAGGTGTCGCCGTACAAAAGTGGCTGAACGAGAAAGACTATGACTTCATTATGGCGGTCGGCGATGACTGGACCGATGAAGATACCTTTGATGCGGTTCCCAAGACGGCATACTCCATAAAGGTCGGGCTTGGCTACACGAAGGCACGGTACACTATTCCAAAACCAGACGATGCCCGTACTCTTCTAAAGGAGATAGCGAAGTGTTAGCACGCCGAGAAAAAATGTTCAGTATGGTGCTCATTATTTTAGTATTCATCGGCTGCAGGCCCGAAACAGCGAGGTTGACCTTTGCGGTCGGTGGCGCATCCAATGAGGTTGAATACTGGGAAGAGATGATCGAGGAATTCGAAGAAACGTGGAAGATCGATGTCGTCATGTTACGTCAACCAACCGACACTGACCAGAGAAGACAGGGTCTGGTCATTCCGCTTAGGTCCCGGCAGAAGGATCCTGATATCTTTCTCATGGATGTGATCTGGGTCGGTCAGTTTGCGGCATCCAAGTGGCTGGCGCCGCTTGATTCGCTTGTCCGCACGGGTGATATCGATCTGGGAGATTTCTTTGACCCCATCATTAAACAAGTTGACACGTATCAAGAGACCTTGTATGCGCTGCCCGTGTATAACGACTGCGGCCTCCTTTACTACAGAAAAGACTTGCTCGAAAGACATGACTTGAAGCCACCGGTCACATGGCAGGAGCTTATCCATGACGCGACCTACGTACAGGAGAGAGAACGCGCCAAGAACCCTAACTTCTTCGGTTTCGTATGGCAGGGAGCTCAATACGAAGGACTGATCTGTAATTTTCTGGAATTCGCCGTATCCCACTGTGGAGGGATAATTGACAGTGCCGGCAAGATCATTGTGTTCACCCCGGAGAATGTCAGCGTTGCTGAACTGATGCAGCGGTTGATCCATGAATACAAGATCTCACCGCCCAATACGTACACAGAAATGAAGGAAGAAGAGACAAGGCTGACGTTTGAAAACGGCAATGCCGTGTACGAACGTAACTGGCCATATGCATGGGGGTTGCACAACCGAGAAGGATCAGCGCTTGCAGGAAAGGTGGGGGTGGCGCTCCTGCCAAAGGCTGCCGATGGGCAGCACGCAGCGACCCTCGGCGGTTGGCATGTCGGTATCTCAAAATACTCGGATTCCAAGAACGAAGCATTGATTTTCCTTAAATTCATACTCTCCTATGACACTCAGAAGAAACTTGCCCTCGACCTCGGGTGGAATCCAGGACGTAGCGATCTTTACAATGATCCGGAGATAAAAGAACGTATCCCGCACATCGATATTCTGAGGGGATCCTTCGAGCGTGCCGTGGCAAGGCCATCCAGCCCATTTTATACGCAAATATCGGAGGTCCTGCAGAAACATCTCAATGCGATTCTGTCGGGGGAATCCAAGTCCGAAACAGCACTGGCAAAGGCACAAAACGAAATAGCGGAAATCCTAAAAAGATATCATGAGTAAGGCACTCAAAGAGCGCACGCTCTTCCTGCTGCCTCTGGTCTCTTTTATTGCCCTGCTCCTCCTCTTGCCTGTTCTGGGAACGTTCTGGAACAGCCTGTGGCAGGACGTACCTTTCATTGCTCGCCGGTTCGTGGTGTTCAGCAATTACGCCCAGCTGATAAAGGACCCGCAGTTCTGGCAGTCCACGCTATTCACCGTATTGTTCGTGGTCGCATCGGTATGCCTTGAAATGACCTTCGGCATGATCACTGCACTGGTCCTGAACACAAGAACAAGGATGCGCGGCGTGCTGCGGGGAATTGCGTTGATACCATGGGCAATCCCGAGTGTGATCGGCGCACGGGTCTGGCAGCTCATATACCGCTATGACTATGGGATTGCCAACATAATGTTGAGGCAGATCGGCATCGAACCTGTGAACTGGCTTGGCACGCCAATCGGAGCGTTCGTGGCACTCGTCCTGGCTGATGTATGGAGAACAACACCATTCGTGGCAATCATCCTGCTCGCAGGCCTGCAGACGGTTCCTGATGACATCCTGCAGCAGGCACAGCTCGACGGTGCAGGCCTTTTCCAGCGTTTCTTCAGAATAACTATACCAATGATACGGCCGATAATGATCGTTGCCGTGCTGTTCAGGACAATCGACGCATTGAGGGTATTTGATCTGATATACATCATCACAGGCGGCGGTCCGGGCGGTACCACAACACCCTTATCAATGTATGGCTACAAATTCTTTCTCACCGGAGACTTCGGTTACGGCTCTGCCGTATCAGTACTACTCTTCATCATCGCCCTGCTCTTTGTGGCATTATACATCAAGGTCGGAAGACTCAGAGCGGAATGAAGGAACACCAGATCAAGAGACTTCTCGAAGTCGCAGGCATTTGCTTCGTCCTAAGCTTTTGCCTCTTACCCTTCATATGGATGGTGATCATCTCGCTTAGCGAGAGACCCGACTTTGTACTCCACAATGAATTCGCGCTGACCCTCGCAAATTTCATCGACATAGTGACAATACAGAGCCTGCACTTCCTTGATTATTTGAAAAACAGCACGGTGATCGCATCGATCAGCGCTCTGATGAGCACCCTGATCGGTGCCCTTGCCGCCTATGCCATATCAAGAATTTCCTTCCGCGGCAAGACATTGCTGATCGTGTCTGTGCTCGGCCTGTCTATGTTTCCGCAAATATGTATCGTCGGTTACCTATACAAAATGATGACCGGTCTTGAGATAATCAACACTTTCGGCGCATTGATACTGCCCTACATAGCATGGAGCCTGCCCCTATCCCTCTGGATACAAATGAGTTATTTCTCGAGGATACCAAAAGAACTCGATAAAGCG
>JBFEPB010000113.1:0-5394 GCA_041550295.1 bacterium
CAACACGGCAAAGGCCACGCCGATCGATCGCGCGGCGTCGAAGCGGTCGGCCAGGATGCCTGCAGCAACCGCGGCGAACGGACGTATCCAGCCGCCGTAGGTGGACAACGCAGCACCGCGCACCTCGTCCATGCCCAGAACCTGGACCGCGCCCGATTCTTTTTGGTCTCTTGGTTGCACCCTTGGCAGGGCTCATTTCATTAAGCTTCATTGTGAATTTCCTCGACCTCAACTGCGTAAGATACTTGATTTATCATGCCGCGCACCGCCGCGTTGTCCGGAAATATCCTTGTTCTACCGATCTTTGTCAGACCCAGTGCCTTCAAGGTCAGTTTGTGATTTTTATTCTTGTCAATCAGGCTTTTCTTCAGTGTCACTTTCAGTTTTTTCATGCTTTTTCCTAATGAAATATTCGACTGGCTTGTTACGCATTTCAGCGACTTCGGCAACAGAACGGACGGATCTCAAACCATTGAGTGTAGCACGCGCGAGATTCGTCGGATTGTGGGAACCTAATGACTTGGTGAGTATGTCCTTTATCCCGGCGGCGTCACAGACTGCGCGCACCGCGCTGGATGCGATAATGCCCGTACCGGTCAGGGCCGGTTTCAGGATCACCTTGCTAGCACAAAACTTGCCGGTCACCATATGCAATATCGTACCTTCGGTGACACTCACTTTCGCCATGTTTTTCTTCGCACTCTCCGTTGCCTTTCTGATGGCCGGCGCCACTTCGGAAGATTTGGCATGGCCTATGCCGACATTCCCGGTCCCATCACCCACGACAACACATGCGTAGAGCTTTAGTCTTTTTCCTCCTTTTACCACCTTGGAGACTCTCTTCAATTCGATAAGTTTCTCTATGAACGGTGAAGTCTCTAACACCAGGCCTCCTTCTAAAATTTCAATCCTGCAGCACGGGCACCATCGGCGAGTGCTTTGACCCGGCCATGATATCGGTAGCCAGCGCGGTCAAACGAAACCTGCTCGATGCCCTTGTCCAGGGCCAGCTTACCGATCATCTTGCCGACCTCAGTTGCTATTTCCGTTTTATTCTTGCTCTTGGAATCCTTGAGATTAGATGATGAACACGCGAACAATACTCTCTGTTTCGTATCATCAACGATCTGGGCGTATATATACCGGTTGCTCCGGAAAACACACAGCCTCGGTCGTTCTGTTGTGCCGGTCATTTTCTTTCGGATGCTCAGATGTCTTTTTTTTCTGCCGATTAGCGCCAATTGATCCTCCTTATGCCTGGACTACCGCGCGCTTCCCAATCTTCTTCTTCAAGATCTCGTCTTCATAGCGAACACCCTTGTGTTTGTACGGATCAGGCTTCTTTGTCTTTTTTATCAGCGCAGCAATGTCACCGACTTTCTGCTTGTCTATTCCTCTGAGCGTGATATAGGTGAGGTCTCCTTTTTCGGCGCTTTTCACGACCTTCAGTTCACACTTCACATCTTTTGGTATGACTACCGTTTTCGGCTTCGCGTAGCCGAGAAAAAGCTGCAAGCCCGTGCCGCTCATCTGCGCACGGTAACCCGTTCCTTCGACGACTAAGGTCTTCTCGAATTCCTTGACCACGCCTTCAACCATATTGATGATCAGAGATCTCATTGTGCCTTGCTGCGCGGCTGCTTGTTTCGTATTCTCAATCGCCTGTACCAGTATTTTGCCTTCCTCGATAACAACTGCCACTCTCGGACAGATTACCTGCTCTAGATTGCCAAGCGGACCTGTCACCTTGATTTTTCCATCAGTGATCGAGATCTTTACCTTTTCAGGAATCGCGATCGGACGAAAACGATTCTTTGACATTACGCATCCTCCTATTAGTACACGTAGGCGATGACCTCGCCACCAACACCCTTACGCCGTGCTTCACGGTCGCTGAGCACGCCAACCGGGGTCGTGAGTATTGCTATACCCAGCCTGCCCAGGACCTGGGGGATTTTCTTTTTTGAAACATAGATGCGACGCGATGACTTCGAAATTCTTTCAAGGTTGCTGATCACCGATTCACCATTCTTTGCGTATTTCAGCATGATGGTTATCTTTCTTTTCTTAGCGTCAAGCGTGAAATTGTTAATATAACCCTCTTCGAGGATGACCCTGAGTATCTCGGTCTTCAGGCGGGAATAGGGAACAGTAACTTCCTGCTTCTGACTCCGGCAGCCATTCCTGATAATTGTCAGCATATCAGCAATTGGGTCCATCTATCCTCCTGTGATTTTCAGTAAAGCGACTCACGATTTTAACCATAGACATTAATATTAGCCAATTCTCGCCAAAAGTCAATAGGTAAATAACACAATTTCATGGTTATTGACATTAACTACCAGGGGGTCTATATTTATTCATGCAATGGGCGTTTTCCAAGGGTATGGGCGTGATCGTGCTGATCGTAACGCTTCTGGCAATTACGGTCGCTGTGTTCATTGCGATGTCACTGTATACAGGCCGCGGCGGCGTTGACCCCCAAGATATGGCTGCGCCGATAGACCGGGCAAGCGATACCAGTTGCGCGTCGCAGATCAGAAAGATCGACATGCAAATACAAATATATCGGCTTGAAAACGGCCAGTATCCACAGCAGCTGGATCAGCTGGAGGGCCTTTCGGATATGGATTTTTACTGTCCGGTCACAAATAACCGCTATTTTTATGACGCGGGATCAGGACAGGTATCCTGCCCAGACCACAGACACTAAATCACCATAATTAACGAGAAAAACGCAGACAACTTACTTGACATATGACAATATCTAAATATACTCATATATGCGAAAAGAGATTTCAAATATCCAGGCAGCGGTCTTCAGTGCCCTCGCGCATCCACTGCGTCTCAAGATCCTCGAAAAACTGCGCGAAGGATCATGCTGCGTCTGCAACATCATTCCATGTGTCGGAGGTGAACAGTCAAATGTCTCACATCATCTGGCGATCCTGAGGAAGGCGAACATCGTGCGTAGCGAGAAACGGGGACTCGAGGTTTGGTATGAGGTAACTGATTCGAAGATTTTCAAGATCATGGATTTGATGAACAATTGCATCTTGGACGAACTGAAGAAGACAAGGGAGATCTTTGAATCAGCAGCAGGAAGCTTAGAGTGAAAGACTGGAAGAAGCTTCTGATACTCGTTGTTGTATTTATTCTAGCCTATTTCCTGCCATTTGATAGACTTAATCTGCAACGCGCGATTATCGAAGCCTTTCTCATGGTTCAGGAGTACGCGCGTGAGCACGTGCTTTTTTGTCTGATCCCGGCATTTTTCATTGCCGGAGCGATCAGCATTTTCATATCTAAAGAAGCAGTCATAAAATATTTCGGCACACGGGCAAACAAAGTACTTGCCTACGGTGTGGCATCAGTTTCAGGTAGCATACTCGCAGTATGTTCATGCACTGTTCTGCCGATGTTCGCCGGGATATACACGCGCGGCGCTGGTATTGGTCCAGCCACTGCCTTTTTGTATGCAGGACCAGCAATAAATATCCTGGCGATCATCCTGACGGCACGGATTCTTGGTCCTGAGTTAGGTTTGGCGCGCGCGATCGGGGCGATCGTTTTCTCGGTAATCGTTGGCCTTCTGATGTCACTTTTTTTCAAAGACAAGCAAGTGACTGAAGAGAAATTCATTAACCATGACCAGGCGGCAGGCAAATCGCGTTCCCTGGGTCAGAATGCTTTGTACTTTCTCGTGCTCATCTTGATATTGATTTTTGCGACATGGGCGAAACCAAAAGATACGGTCGGGTTGTGGAACGCAGTCTACAACATCCACTGGTATTTGACGGGTGCTGGATTGTTCATGCTTTTTGTAATGTTATTCTCCTGGTTCAGAAAGGATGAAATAAAGGAATGGGTGTTCTCGACCTGGATTTTTGCCAAGCAGATTCTACCTTTGCTTTTTGCCGGTGTTCTCATTGCTGGGTTTGTGCTCGGTCGTCCCAACACTGATGCCGGGATCATTCCTTCGCGAGTTGTTGCCACGCTCGTGGGCGGAAATTCTGTGTGGGCAAATTTCTTTGCCTCGTTCGCCGGAGCGTTGATGTATTTCGCCACGCTTACCGAAGTGCCGATACTGCAAGGACTTCTGGGTAGCGGTATGGGTAAAGGGCCGGCTCTCGCATTGCTGCTGGCTGGCCCAGCATTGAGTCTTCCCAATATGCTTGTGATACGCAGTGTCATGGGTACAAGAAGAACGCTGGTTTTCATTACTCTCGTTGTGTTGTTATCGACAATCGTGGGTTGGCTCTATGGGATTTTATTCTAGAAACTGGGTTCGTACGGATTGATGCGAATGCAGAACGATCATAAAAGGAACAGGTGATGGAAGGTAATGAAAAAGCAAGAAGTCTTGGTTTCTGGGAGAGGTATCTAACACTATGGGTTTTTCTTTGTATCCTGGCAGGCATAGCGCTGGGCAGGCTATTACCTGGCCTTAGCACTACACTGAGCACACTCGAGATCGCAAATGTCTCCCTACCCATTGCGATATGCCTCTTCTGGATGATATATCCGATCATGGTCCAGATCGATTTCCGCCGCGTAGTGATCGCCGGTAAAACGCCTAGACCAATCGCAACGACGCTGATAGCAAACTGGGGCATCAAGCCGTTTACCATGGCGTTCTTTGCCTGGTTATTTCTTGGCGTTTTATTTAAGAATTACCTTCCACATGAGACGGCGCTCGAGTACCGCGCAGGCATGATCCTTCTCGGGGTTGCACCGTGCACTGCCATGGTGCTGATGTGGAGTTATCTGGCCAGAGGCAATATGGCGCACACCCTGGTGATGTGCGCGGTCAATTCTCTGTCGATGGTCGTTCTGTACGCGCCGCTGGCAGGACTCCTGTTGGGAGTCTCCGGCATACCCATACCCTGGGCGACGATCGCATTTTCAGTCTTGATCTATATCTGCGTACCTCTGGTCGCCGGATATTTCACGCGCACGATCAGCATCAAGAAAAAGGGTCTCGGCTGGTTCAATGAGCGTGTTGTAGCACCTCTGAAAGTCGTCAGTGTTATTGCTCTCTTGACTACACTCGTTCTTCTCTTCACACTCCAGGGTTTTGTGATCGTTAGTCTGCCCGGTGCTATCGGTATGATAACGGTCGGTATTTTCGCCAATATTCTTGTTGTTTTTGTGTTGACCTACGTTGTTGCCAAGATCATCGGTATCGGCTATGAAGACGCGGCACCCAGTGCAATCATTGCCGGCAGTAATCATTTTGAGGTCGCGATAGCCGTTGCAACAACACTCTTCGGGGTAAAATCGGGGGCAGCTCTGGCCACGGTCGTCGGCGTGTTAACTGAGGTTCCGATGATGTTATTCATCGTTTGGTTATGCAAGAAGACAAAGTGGTTTTTCCCGTCCGAACTCGGTGGG
>JBFEPB010000114.1:0-5382 GCA_041550295.1 bacterium
CGGAATCTTGAACAAATGTCATCAGCAATACTCAATCCCTGCTGCTCAGAAAAACCACCGTCGCCACCCAAGGCTTGCCACCCTTGGCGGGTGATGCAGGACGGCTCAGGTCTAAACCCGTGGTTCAGGATGAGCCAGCGGCACCTGAATTTTACTGTCTTAAATTTATTATTATTGCTCTCTCGGGAAAATGGAGAGGATTCAAATAAGCAGGCGCTCACACACTGCTGCCCGAAGATACCTCCTTCATCTTTCTGGCAGAAAGCCGGGCATCGGGCATGATCAGGCAGTTCTTCCCGATGCTGACGCCCGTGCCAATGTATGCTCCCTTACCGACGATTGATATGCCGGCTGATAAATGTTTCGGAAACTTCTCATTGGGGATTGAATCTCCGAGTCCCATTGAGACGGCAACGCCTATGGTCACCTGCTTGTCGATTATGCAGTACTGTACCAGCGAACGATCGCCGATCACTGAATCGTGAAAGATTATCGAATCGACAATCTTTGCGCCTTTACTTATTTTGACCCCGGGTGACAGCAAAGAATTTATCACCTCACCTTCAATGACGCACCCCCGCGCAACGAGCGAATTAATGACCCGGGAATTGCGCCCGATGTAGGAGGATGGACGATCTCCGACTTCACCCTTCGCCACAAGATTAGTCTTCACCTTCCAGTTTCTTACTTCGAGGCCCGAGTCACTTCGTAACATATCCATGTTCGTCTGCCAATAAGACTGAATCGTTCCGACATCGCGCCAGTAATCTTCAAACACAAAGCCGAAGACGCGTTTTCGTCGTAATAACCTCGGAATAATGTGCTGAGCAAAATCCGTTTCTCCTGATCGTGCGGCTCTGCTCAACGTTTCTATCAGCCGCTTGCGATTGAAAACATATACTCCCATCGAGGCAAGGTTTGATTTTGATGTTCGTGGTTTCTCGATCCAATCTACGATCCTGTTTTCCTTATCAATTTCGGCAATACCAAAATACTGCACATCCCCTGAGGGCACCCGCACAAGACAGATCGTTACATCAGCCTTCTGCTCTCGATGAAATGAAATCAATCGGTTGTAGTCCATTGAGTAAATATGGTCACCCGATACCACAAGCACAAGTTCCGGTTCGTAGTCTTCAATAAAACCAATGTTCTGATATATTGCATCCGACGTTCCTTTGTACCAATCAGATATTTCCTCGCCGGTTTTGGGCGGTAGTATTTCCACGAGCCGGGTACGGCCGAAAAGGTCCCAGGGTCGGCCACTGTCAAGGTGCTCCATCAATGAAAGAGGCTTGTACTGTGTGAGCACACCGACAACATCGATATGCGAATTAGCGATGTTGCTCAGTGTGAAATCAATGATCCGAAATATGGCACCGAACGGCAGCGCAGGTTTCGCGCGCTTGCTCACCAGAACATTCAAACGGGAACCCATCCCTCCTGCCAGCAGCATCGCGATCAGATCCTTTTTCATCGTACCGTGCTCCCTGGAGCAATGTCCTCGGCATCAATTTTTGCCGTCGAGTAGATGACCGAGTTAGCGCCGATCTTTGTTTTGTCCGGGACTTCTGTATTTTTACCGAGCAATGTTATGCCCGAACGCATCAGTTCGCCGAATTCATGCGATATCGTCTCTTCACCAAAGCCGCCAATCCTGCATTCGTTACCGATCCTTGAATCCTTGTCACAGATCACTTTGTGCACTCTTGTGTTCCTGCCGATGACCGTATCATGGAAGATGATCGAATCGAGAACCTCGGCACCCGCGGCGACATGTACGCCGGGTGAAAGTATGGAATTCTCGACCCTACCTCCTATCATGCAGCCTTCGCTGATAACCGAGTTCTTTATTTCACCGTCCATGTACGCCGGAAGCCGGTCTGCATGCGTGCACCTTTCCAGGAGATTAGTCCTGACTTGCCAATCCTTCAGAGAAACCTTCCCACTTATGATGTCCATGTTCGTATTGTAGAAGGCATCGACCGTACGCGCATATGCCCAGTACCCCCTGTTTTTGTAGCCGAACACCCGGTACTTGGAGAGGATGGTCGGCATGATATCCAGACCGAATTCATGTGATTTTGCTGATGCATTCTCTCTGAGAACATGCAAGAGAAAATCGCGTCTGAATAGATAGAGGGTCATTGAGACCCAATCCGATGGCGGTGCATCTGGTCTCTCCTGGTAATCCCTGAGCATTCCATCTTTTCCGATGACGCCGTACCCGAATCGTGACGACCTGCTTTTCCGCTGAGTGAAAGATATGGTCACATCCGCCTTGCTCTCAATGTGAAAATCAATAAAGGGACGGTAATCCATCTTATAAACGTGGTCTGCCGAAGCGATCAGAACGTGCTCTGGCTTATATGCCTCAATATATGAAATATTCTGATAGACGGCGTCCGCGGTTCCTTTATACCAATCTGATGCCTTTGACCCACGATATGGAGGGAGCAGGCGAATGTCGCGGCTGCGGCCGATAAAATCCCAACTCTCGCCTGTGCCGATGTGCCGTACCAGAGCATAGGGCCGGTACTGCGAGAGCACGCCTACATTTTCGATTCCGCTGTGCATCAAGTTGCTGAGCACAAAATCAATGATGCGATAGGTAGCAAAGATTGGCAAAGCTGATTTCGGTCGCTGCTCGGTGAGACAGAGTAACTCATCCACCCTGCCGCCGGCAAGAACCAGGCCGAGAACACCACTCATGCCAAATTATAGAATGAATGGATATGATGTCAATACTACAACCATCAAACGACATTTCGTATTTCGAATTGCGAATTTTAAAAACGTTAGTCTCGTTAATATAGTTCCCCAACCTCTGAGTTTCTCATCCTCTCAACTTTTTATCTTACGCCATGCTCCGTGCTCTTTGCCCCATGCTCGCCAAAACCGGCATCGTAACCCTGGGATGTAACCAGTTTCTAATGTTGACACTAGCACGATTAGGATTATTGTCACTTATGAAGGACCAGCAAAAGGCTTATACGTACGCGGTGATCGTTATACTGATATGGTCTACGGTCGCCTCCGCCTTCAAGATCACGCTGAGGTATCTGGATTACTCACAGCTGCTCTTTTACGCCTCAGCAGTCTCAACGCTCACTCTGTTTATCGCGTTGGTATTGCTTAATAAGATTTCTCTACTCCGGAAGTGCACAATCAAGCATTATGCACAATCATTGCTACTCGGCATTCTAAATCCTTTTCTTTATTATCTCGTTCTGTTCAAGGCGTATTCAGTGCTTCCTGCTCAACAAGCAGTAGCACTGAACTACACCTGGGCCATTCAATTGGTGATATTGTCGATACCGCTGCTCGGCCAGCGCATCGGGGTCAAGAGTGTATTCGCCGTCGTTGTCGGATATCTCGGAGTAGTCATCATTGTGACCCGCGGTGACATTGCCGGATTCCGTATTTTCAACCCTGCCGGGGTTCTCCTCGCGCTCGGCAGCGCGGTGATCTGGGCTCTTTTCTGGATATACAATGTCAAAGACCGGCGCGATGAAGTACTCAGACTTTTTCTGAATTTTGTCTTCGGTTTCGTCTTTATACTGGTCTACGCCGTATTATCCGGTACCTCGATGGCAGCGCCGGTCGCGGGGTATTTCGGCGCCGCATATGTCGGTGTCTTTGAGATGGGCATTACTTTCATCCTGTGGTTGAAGGCGCTGCGCCTTTCAAAAACCACTGCCCAGATCAGCAATCTCATCTACCTTACGCCATTTTTCGCGCTGGTGTTAATCAATGTCACGGTTGGCGAGCGTATCCATCCATCAACCGTTATTGGCCTCTTGCTGGTGGTAGTCGGAATACTGTTACAGAAGTACCCGTTTCGACGAAAGAAAGTCTGAAGCGCCGCACGAGTGCTAAGCCCTCGCTGCTCTTGACAAAAACGGTCATTCAGTTAGACTTGTACGTAGGGAGTAGCGTAGATGACAATCGACGTAAAAGTACTTGCTGCAGTTTTCAGCGCCTCGATAAATTTGATACTGATAATCTTCGTTTCGCTCCGCAATCGACGCCATATCCTCTACAGGTCTTTTGTCCTGCTCTGTTTCTGTCTTCTCATGTGGAACCTGAGGGTCATCGTATCGCGCAATTTCCCGGTGAGTATTGCGCATCCGGTCTACGCGGCACTTATCATACAGATCTTCTATACCGCTGTGACCGCTTGTCTATACGTGTTACCGGTGGCCGCCCTTCAATTCACGGCCGTATTTATCGGGCTTGACTCAAGAGCGATCCGCAACATCATTAGCTACATGTATTTCGCCGCGTTTGGTCTGTCCATTGTCTACGCGCTGGACATATTTTCAGCAGCAACATACAACTATATACTATGGATATTCACGCTGCCGGTGTTCAGTGCATCGCTTCTCCTGATCGGAAGATCATATTCACTCTCGGCGCGGCCGCTTGAACGCAGGCGGTTTGGCCTCTTGCTCATTGCCGGCGCGATCGGCATAACCGGGGCGATCGCCGAAGACATCTTGACCACCGCAGGAGTACATGCCGGGGGGTTGGGCAATGTCTCAAACGTTGCCTACTCGCTGATCGTGGCGACCTGTCTGTTTCGTCATCAACTGTTCGATATTCAGGTGACCGCGAGACGAACCCTCAGCGCTGCCATTTCGGCCGTGATGCTGCTCTCAGTCTCGTATCTACTCTCCTTAATCTTTCATCCCATAATACCGCTGCCCTATGTCTATGTCTTCATCACCGCTTTGTTACTGCTTTTGTTCGGACGCCGAGTCGTGACCTTAAGCGAGAAGATCCTCTTCGGAAAATCCAGATACCTTTCACAAACATTAAATGAGATACGGTATTCGCTCGACAGAGCAGCAAGTGTCAATGAACTCCTCAAGATCACCGCCCACATTGCCCAAGATAACCTGGGTATCAACAGGTGCACTTGCATATGCAGGAACGAAATGACCGGGCAATATCAATATTACTGGCCGCCAAGCGCTGAAATCGAACAAGTGATCAAAACGCAATCCTTCAGTGATTTAGCCGCCTGGATCGACAGCCGGCACAGCGACGAACCTCTGGTCTATGATGAATTGTGCCACCTCGTCAATTTCGGCGGCCCAGACCAGACTGGCGGCCAGAAGATCGCGCAGGTTCTCGCCGACATGAAAACGGTTGGGTATGAAGTCTACTCCCCCCTTATGCTCGATCATCAGATCGAAGGCATGATGTGCCTGGGTGAAAAGACAAATGGCCAGGCATTTGTCGGATCCGACGTTCGCTTTGCCAAACTTCTTTCATACAATTGCGTGCTCCGCTTTCAGCACCTTAAAATGCTCGAGAGAATGCGGCAGCTTGAACGACTCGCCGCACTGGGTGAAATGGCCGCCTATGTCGCCCACG
>JBFEPB010000115.1:0-5373 GCA_041550295.1 bacterium
GAAGCCGAGATCGATCCCGACTTTCATCTCTTGCTCTTTGTAAAAGGCGGCTGCTACATACCCCACCACTTGAGCGCGATCACCCGTGATGTCGCCACTCGTTGCGTAGTACAATGGTTTGGATTTATTGGCGCCCATTTGCCGGGAAACCAGCATCGCGGTGATGACGGGCCCGCCACCACATGCTTCGCAGCTGTCAGTTTTGAGTCTGTTGTGCAGCAGGTCAGGGTCGTACTTAGCCAGTGCTTCAACAACTAGGTTATCGAGTTCCTCGGCGTCTCCCTGCGGATGGTAATGAGATAGGTCGGAACTTGCTACAATCAACACTCTCTTTCCCTTCGTCGCCTTAGTTATCGCCTGGCTGAGGAGTTCGCAGGTTTTGTAATCCTGCGTGCCCATGATGACTTCGACCGCCCTGAATCGTTTGAGCACGTACTGGACAAAAGGCATTTGTATTTCGACCGAATGTTCTGCTGCATGCGCGGCCGGCTCATACCCGATCTCCTTTGTTCCCGCGATGAGTTTTTGTGCGAGTTCCACATCATACTCGATCCTTCCCAAAGGCGTCTGCCGTCCGGCGAGCGTATCCACGGAAGCTCCAAAGAACGCGTGACGGTGACTGGGGCCGATGACAATGACATCATCAAACTCCATGCCTTGAACGATCTTGTAGGCGTATGCCGCAACCGGCCCTGAGTATACATATCCTGCATGGGGTGAAACCAGTCCATATACCTCACCATGCACCTTAGCCCTGGCGTTTTTCAGAAATTCCTCGATCGTTGCTGTCAGCTGCTCTCTTGTGCCCGGATACCAGGTTCCGGCGTGCGGTGATGCGCGGTATTCTTTGCCTTCACAATGCTGTGCCATAAAAAGTACTCCTGCAATGATAATTTTGACAAAATACCTATTCAACATGTGAGATGAAGACAGGTAACTGTTCTCTTCTGTGGCGCTATCCTGTTGTATTCCTTGCATGCATCTTCGGTCGGCATGACGATTGTCCTGATGTGCATCTGAGTGAGTTCATCCAGCGTTTTTCCGGGCACCTGCATTTGCCCGGGCTGTCCGGTTCCGAAGATGATGATTTCCGGTTTTGTCTTGATAACTGCTTTGATATCGTCAATTTCTACCGAATGTCCCTGTTTTCTCCACCACTTCGACTCAATATGGTCGGGGAATACTATGATATCGTTCTGGTACGTACTGCCACGTACTCTTATTTCACCGAATTTATATGATTCAATCACATACTTATCTTACGGATAATATCTAGAGTGTCAAGATGGTGTAGAGAAGACGTTGGTGTCGTTATTATCGTTAGATCCTGGATCCTTGATTCTTGATACTCGATGCTTGATACGGAAAAACGTTGTGTTGGTTTAGTTCGTTAATATCGTTGATAACGTCGGAAGTCTCAACATCTCATCCTCGCAACTTCTGAGCTTCTTGTCGTTCTCCGTTTCACCGCTTCTCGGCGCAGCGCGTCTTCAGGGGTGAATCGAAAAACAGTGTTGTCAATCGAAACCGAAAACCGTGATTCGTGTCAAACATCTCAACCCCAACCCTCAGCCTATTCGTTTTTCGATATTCGAAGTTCGTGCTTGTATTTGTTTGGCTCTATCCTCTCAACCCAAAACTCGGGACGATTTGGTTCCTTTGGTCATTTGAATTTCGGGTTTCGAATTTGTTTAGGATTTCGAATTTAGTGCTTCGTGCTTATTGCTAACGTGACGCGTGACCCCGCAACATGACTGATCCGTTATTGGCAAGCAGTTCGTCTCACTTGACACTAGAATGTTATCCGTATACGATAGGGCGTGAAATTGGCAGACATCGTTACTATTATTGGCGGTAAAGTCTATGGTAACAGCGACTTCGAAGTCAGAAATATCATGCCGCCTGAGGATGCCTCTGCGTCAGACCTGACCTTCCTGTTTGATGCCTCAGTGAATACAAATGCAGGCGCGGTCATCTGCCAGCATGAGATTATAGGCAAGAGTGGAATTGTCGCCCGAGATCCGAAAGAAGCAATGTTTGTTTTACTGAGAGCATTTGCCAGAGCTGAGACACGGGGAGGCGTGTCGACGCTCTCGAACATTGAAGCAGGCGCAGAGCTGGAAGCTTCCTGCACGGTTGAGCCTTTTGCAGTAATAAGAAGAGAATCACGGATCGGCGCGGCAACCTATATCGGTGCACATTGCTATATAGATGAAGGTGTGGTGATCGGCGAAAATTGCCGGATTCATCCTAACACCTCGATATATAGAAGAGCCCAAATCGGGAGGTTTGTCGTCATTGAGTCGAATTCTGTAATCGGCAAAGAGGGTTTCGGCTATATCAAGAGGGAACGATACGAAAGAATGAGGCATATTGGTGGCGTCATCATTGGTGATTTCGTTGAGATTGGTAGCGGGGTCACGATCGATCGCGGAACGATCGGCAACACTGTGATCGGGGAAGGGACAAAAATAGACAATCAGGTACATATTGCACATAATGTCCGGATCGGCAGGGATTGCATAATCATGGGTCAGTCAGGAATTGCCGGTTCGGCAATAATCGGCAACAGCGTCATTATCTGCGGTCAGGTAGGGATCAGCGATCACGTTAAGATAGCCGATGGTGTTATCGTATATGCCAAAAGCGCGGTTTTCAAATCACTCGGAGAGGCGAAGAGATATTCGGGTATCCCAGCACGCGAACACCACGCGGTGCTGAGGGCGATCGCCCGTCTGTACAGCCGGGACTTTGGACAAAATGCAGACAGTTAGGTTGGCAGGTAATTGTCTGAGAGGTGGCGAAAGTGTTGTCGAAATTTCAGACTACCCGGAATTCGGCCTTTTCGTTCACGCCGATTCGGCCGAGCCAGTTAGTATCGCCTATAATATCGGCAACATTCAGATTGAAAATCATTCTGTCACAATTGATGCCGAGATGCGTTTGCACGTCGTTGAACATCTCTTCTCAGCGCTATACGGTTTGAGTCTCTTCAATGTCCGTGTTAACGTTTACGGCAATGAGGTGCCCTTTTTCGACGGTTCCAGCCGGGATTTTGTGCATGCCCTCAAGTTTTTTGAAAACGGACGTGGACGAAACGCAACGCTACGGGATAGGGTTGAGGTCAGAGAGGGTGAGAGTCATCTTTCATACACACCATCAAATGGGGATAGCTTGATATGCGAGATGTCACTGAGCCATCCACACATCGGGACTCAGAACCTCGTTGTCAAAGTCGAACCGGAAACCTACGCGAGCGAAGTTGCACCGGCGCGTACATTTCTTTTCATGAATGAAGATGATCCGCGCCTCCTGAGACTGCCTTCTTATGGTATTGGCATCACAAATAGAAGAGTATACTCGGCGCAGCCCCTACGTTTCCCGGATGAGCCGGTCAGGCATAAGGTATTGGACTTGCTCGGCGATCTCTATATTTTGAAGAGGCGTCTTACTGGAAAGATAACGGGCGTGAATACCTCACATCGCCTGAACCTTAAGTTTGCGAGAAAATTACTGCTTGCTTTGAACAGAAAATAATTCTCTGCTGATTAGGGTCCTCATGGCTATTGTGCCCCGTGTTTCATCAGGAGTTACGACTGCTGCGTGCGGTATTTTGGTTTCGCGATTGTCTGTGTGACGCACAGACAATGCCATAATCAGAATTCATCAGAGCTTATAGCCAATCTTTCTGAGAAATTCGTGGCGCTCCTTACGCGCTTCATCGTCTTCCGCGCCCTTTGGAGAAGATCCATCAATCACGCCGATGACGCCTCTGCCCTGAGCATCCTCCACGACAAGGATTTCGCAGGGGTTGGCGGTTGCACAGAAAATATTGACCACCTCAGGGCATGATTTGATCGCGCCGAGGACATTTATCGGGAAGGCGTTTTTAATGAATGCGATGAAAAAATGTCCGGCCGCGACATCCAGTGCGTAGTTCCTGGCCAGCTGGATGAGATCGGGATCATTGCCTTCAGAGCGCACCAGGCAAGCGCTCGATGCCTCGCAGAATGCGACTCCGAAGGCGATCTGGGCAGTGGAGTTTATCAGCGCTTCGTAGAGGTCTTCGGCTGTTTTGATGAAATGCGCGTGCCCGCATATCATATTAATGCCTTCCGCTGCTTCGATCTTTATTTTTCTGATTTCCACAGAACCTCCTTGATTTACCTGACCTCCAGTGACGACAATCTAACCGGCTATGGTCAGTAGCCTAGCTCCTTCAGGAATTTCTTATTCTTCCTCCATTTCTCTTTGACCTTTACCCACAGTTCGAGATATACGGTGCGTCCCAGGAATGCTTCGATCTCACGTCTGGCTTTTTCACCGACTCTCTTCAGGGCCGCTCCCTTCTTACCAATCAGGATCGCTTTCTGGGAATCGCGTTCCACGTAAATGACCGCCCGGATGTAGTCCTTGCCGGCTTCTCTTTCCTTAAAATCATCGATTATCACACAACTCGCGTAAGGGACCTCTTTCTTGAAGATTTCGAATATCTTTTCCCGGATCAGATCGGCTACGAAAAACCTCTCAGGCGCGTCAGAGATGTATTCCTGGGGATAGAAGAATTCACCTTCTGGAAGGTTCTCGAATATCGTTCGTCTAAGATCATCGACACCGGTACCATGCAGCGCTGATATGGGGATGATATCACGGGCTTTGCTTAACTTCAGACTTTCGATGAGTGGCAGGATCTCATCTTTGGGGACAAGGTCGATTTTGTTGATCACGATTATCTGCGGTATTTCTTTGGCCAGCTCGTTGAACTGACGGAGCAATCGATCTTTCTCAAACCATGGGTCGATCATTGAAAGCAGTACATCAGCGTCTGCTACAGCTGTCTTTATTTGTTTAACCATCCGCTCCTGTAGCTCGTATTCGGCACGTATGATGCCCGGCGTGTCGATGAAACAGGCCTGATATTCCCCTTCGGTGAGAATGCCGAGGATGCGGTTTCTTGTGGTTTGCGGTTTGGGTGTTACTGCCGAGATTTTTCTCCCCAACAGACGGTTGAGGAGCGTGGATTTACCCACATTGGGTTTGCCGATAATGGTTACGTAGCCTGCCTTCATTGATTTCTCTTCCTCAAGGCATCCAATAACAAAGATACGCCAGGAGGGGAATGCTGTCCCGTCCTGGCGTAGAAATAGCTATCCCAATATGCTATCTGGACTTTTTGGTTTTCCTGGCTGTTCGTCTCGGCTTCTTAGGCGCCGGTTTCTTTGGCGCCTCTTTCTTTACCTCTTCCTTTTTCTCCTCTTCAAAAATTTCTTCTTTTATTTCAAGCAAGTTCTTGTCATCCTTTTTCTTAACGAGTACGGTGAATATCACGGTATTCCCTGCCCATAGAATAGCAGCACCAAGGGATTTTACAAA
>JBFEPB010000116.1:0-5370 GCA_041550295.1 bacterium
ACTGGGCAAGATGCCATTGGTGCCATCACTTTCAGCTTGATTTCTTCTATTCAGGTTTCTATGTCGTCTGGTATGATCATGGTACTTGGTGGTACCGACCACGCTACGGTAGATATGTTCGTTACCGCTTACCTTACTCATACAGCGTACTGCGGGTCAAGGCAAGAACCAGCGGTATCTACCTTCCAGAAAAACCGCCGCGTGAGATCGATCTGCCGTATCGAGAAAATCAAGTGATGAGCCTGGCCAGGAAGAATGATCCAGAACTTTTCGCTCGTGTTGAAAAAGAGAAGCGCAGCGGTAACCTGGAGCGAATGCGCACGGACTATGCCAAACAGATCAACCGAGAGATTGCGACCAAGAACCGCGAGCATGGCATAGACAACATGAATGTCGATATCAATGAACTGGCAAAGAGAGATAAGCCTATAGCAAGGACAAATAACCCGAGGACGAATATGCCAAATCAAGGCCGCGTGCAGGATGAAGGTAAGATCAAACAATCTGGTATGCCAAGAGAAGAGACACGGGCCCAGACACCGTCGCGTATTCAGAAGGAGTCCAAAGACAAGAAAGTCAGCCAGCCTGCTGCTTCGGACCGATCTGATCGACGCGTGGAGTGTGCTGAACAGAAGGTTGAACGTCCTGCGCCGCCGATTTCGGAGAAATCGCGCGGTCGCCCGGGAGTCGAGAAGAAGGTTCCTGAGCATAAAGAGGAAAAGACCGAGAAACCAAGGACAGGCAATCGTACGAGCACATCGAGGTCGCAGAGGCCCCAGGGACGAGAGCGTGACGAATCGCGCTCTCCCCGAGATAGCAGGTTCTACTCAGATGAGAATGTGAGGTAGTCATGTTCTTTGTCCTTTTGATGTCGCTTCTCACGGCAGGCGCACCACTCGAGGTTTCGGTGTGGACCGACCACGAGGGTACGCCGTACAATCCCGGCGACCTTCTGACCATATATTTCTCTGCGAACCAATCCTGCTATCTTGCCGTGTACAACATCGAACAGGGGGGAGGAGTAACTCGACTCTTCCCCCCGGAGGACGACAACGGGTGGATCAGGGGCGGACAGGTTTATCAATTGCCCCCTGAAAATGCCGACTATGACTATCGTGTGAGCGGTCCAGCAGGCGTCGAAACGATCATCGCGGTTGCATCCGCAAACCGGCTGCCGGCGCTCAATGATGAAGGTCCGGATATTGTCACCAAGTTCATTGACATTGAGATTACGGAGCCTGAACCGGCTGAACTCATAATCGTCACCGTTCCGCCGAATTGTCTGATCTATGTGACGGAAACAGAATCAGGAAACCGAGAATTTGCCGGTGAGGCGCCGCGAGCCATTGTGTTGAGACCGGGTGAATACATTGTCGAAGTGAAGAAAGCCGGATACCGGACTCTGAGCCGCACTGTGTCATTGAGTTCGGGTGAGAAGCGTAAGGTTCATGTCAGGCTCTGAAGAGGTGTTGACATGATAGGCGATCCGTTTATAATTCTGCGAGGTACAAAATGAAGAGATTATTTTTACTGCTGTTCATCACGAGTTTATTGCTTGCGATTGAGCAGGTTCCGCGTCAAGCAAATGCGGAAGAGGAAAAGAAGTCAGAAACAAAGGTCGAGAAGCAGCAGACATCCCGCCGGAGTAATTCTTACGAAGCGAAAATGCCGAGCAGGACTGTTGTTCAAAATAATGATAAACAGCAGGACAGATTTCAGGATTCGAATTCTAATGGTGTGAATGACCGGCGTGAAGATGATTTTCAGAACATCAAGACGAGAAAATCAAAGTATAAAGAATTGATCGACCGGAAAAAAGCCGAGCGTCCGGAAAAGAAACAACCAGAACCCCCGCAACGTGAAACGAAGGAACCGGAGAGAAAGAAAGATTAGGATTTTCCCGGTACTCGTCAGAGTGCTGCAGTTTACAACAAGAGCCTGAATCCCAACCCAAGCAAGTGCGGTGATGCGAGCAGGATCTGTCTAACAAGGTGTCGGGTATTGATGTCTCTTATGGTCTTGCCGCTGAATATCCTTTTGGCGATTCTGAACACGGTTTGAAAGTCGTCATCATTCAGCTTCAGATAGACCCTCCGTACACGGTGGTGCCATGCTATCTCGTTCAAGATCGCGTCCCGTATCTCGGATTCCAAGTTACATTTCCTCCCCCTGATCATTGCTGCGGCGTTGCGACCGGCAATCGAGCCTGACTTAATCGCATTTGCGATGCCGGCACCGCTGAGTGGATCGGTGAAGCGCGCCGCATCGCCGACCAAGCAGAAGTGCTTGCCGGAAAACGTCTTCAACACCTTTGCCGGTACTCCGCTGAAAATTCGCTCCTCGATCTTTGCGGCCGGGAATTCCTGGTGTACCCACCGGTCGAGCAGGGATTTTGGTTTTTCTTTTGTGCTGACCGGCGCTATACCCAGCCCGACATTCGCCGAGGTCGCTGATTTGGGGAATATCCAGGCATAACCGCCAGGCGCATATCTGCTGCCGAATATCAGGTGAGCGTAATTCGGTTTCACCCTTATGTTGCTCAGTAGGTATTCGGCGCAGATCTCGATCTCATTCAGGTCCAGGCGTGTATCTATGCCCATCCAGCGTCCGACATTCGAGTTCACACCATCCGCGCCAATCAGGTATTTGAAACCGTAGGCTCTGGTCGTGCCTTTTTCGCTTACTACGACTTCATTATCCTGAACACCAATGGCTTTGGTTGATTTTTTTATGGTCGTACCTTTTCTCTCGGCAATTCTTGCCAGCGCAGGGTCGAATATTTTCCGATTAAGTACCCAGCCCACGTCAGGGTATTCAATGGTGAATTCCCGATCCGCAGGGTCCCTGATGATCGACCCGGATAGTTGCTGTGCGATCCACGCAGGTTGAATCTCAAGATAGTCACAGATCGTGCTGCGGGAAAGCCCTTCGGCACAAGCGAGCGGCTTGCCTATTTCCGCGTGTTCCTCCAGTAAAAGCACTGATATGCCGTCTTCTGCGGCGGCTGCGGCCGCTGCAGAGCCGGCTGGGCCGGCACCAACAACGATCAAATCATAGGCTTTACGCATGAATCTGGAGATCCTTATTCTTTGAGGTATTTCCTGTCCTTCAATTTTTTTGGCAGGTAGTCCTGTTCGACATGGACGTCAGGATAATCGTGCGGGTATTTGTAGCCCTTGCCGTAACCCAGTTTCTTCATCAAAGCAGTAGGTGCGTTGCGAATATGTAAGGGTACTGGTTCGGCCTGGGTACCCAGGGCATCCTGCCTGGCTTCTGCATACGCAAGGTAGAGACTGTTGTTCTTTGGCGCACGCGCAAGGTAAACCACGCATTCAGCAAGCGCGAGATCTCCTTCTGGTCGGCCGATGAAATGCACCGCATCCCTGGCAGCGATAGCGATCACCAGTGCCTGGGGGTCGGCTACGCCGACATCCTCGACCGCGAAGCGGACGAGGCGCCGAGCAATATAGAGCGGGTCTTCGCCGCCTTCCAGCATCCGGGCGAGCCAGTAAAGCGAAGCATTCGGGTCTGAACCGCGCAAGGATTTGTGCAGGGCTGAGATCAGATTGTAGTGCTCCTCACCGGCTTTATCATAGCGCAGTGCCTTACGCTGTACCACTTCTTCAGCGGTCTTGAGATCGATGCGTTTTTCCTTTGAGGCGAGGCCGGAGAGCTCGAGGGCGTTCAATGCAACCCGGGCGTCACCGTCCGATATATGTGCAATGAAATCAAGCGCTTTGTCTTCTATTTCTAATTCGCCGGCAAAACCCTTCTTGGACTTCAATGTCTTTCTCAGTATTGATTTAATATCATCAAACGCAAGCGGGTGTAGCATGTAGACCTTGACCCGGGAGATAAGGCTGCTGTTGAGTTCGAATGAAGGGTTCTCAGTCGTTGCACCGATCAGCGTGATCGTCCCCTTTTCAAGGTACGGAAGGAAGGCGTCCTGTTGTGCTCGGTTAAAGCGGTGAATTTCATCAATGAAGATTATTGTATCGCGGTTGTACATCTTCTTGCGCTGGGCTGCCTTTTCCATAAATTTCTTGATTTCTACGATACCGCTCGTGGCTGCCGAGAATGATATAAAATCCGCTTCAAATTCGTGAGCCAGGAGCCGTGCGATAGTGGTCTTTCCGCTGCCAGGAGGTCCAAACAGGACCATCGAAAACAGTCTTTTTTCCTCGATCTGGCGCGTTATTGGCCGTCCACTGCCCATTAAATGACTCTGTCCCAACACTTCTTCGAATCTCTCGGGGCGCATCCGGTCAGCCAATGGTGTTTTTTCGGTCATGAAGTTGTTATCAAATACATGTAGAAAAATGGTATGCTGAATATGAGGGAATCGATGCGGTCGAGGAAACCACCATGTCCAGGAAAGACATTTGAAGCGTCTTTCAACCCAACCTCCCGTTTCATGCCGGATTCAAATAAGTCACCCAGTGTGCCGAGTACACCGATGCCCAGCGTGATCATCGCGCAATCAAATAAGCTGAAATCAGAATGAAATAGACGGCTGAGGCCGAGAGTGAACGGAAAGGTGATCGGCAGGGCGATGAGGGTGCCCTCCCATGTCTTCTTCGGGCTGAGTCTGGGAGCGAGTCGGTGTTTCCCGATTGCGCTGCCAATGAAATAGGCAAACGTGTCGTATAGCCAGGTCAGGATGAAAGGCATGATGCACATGCCGAAGCTGATTTTACGCAGGAGGATTATCGTGACCGGCAGGATCGACAGGTAGACGGTGCCAAAAAACCCAGCGGCAACTTCGGTGAGAAAATTCTGGGTACGGCGGGCACCAGGGAAGCGCATTATCGAGAGGAAGCATACAAAGAGCAGCAAGATGAACATTGGAAGCAGAAGCGGCGTTTCGTAATAAACTAGGAACGTGATAGCATAGATGGGGAATAGAACGGCGAGGGTATGAGGATACACATCCTTGCGGTGCCAGAATCTGAAATACTCGTTACTGGCAAAGGTAACAAAAGTGAGCATGATGATAGGGAGAAAGATACGGTCGACCCAGATGAAAAACACAATGGCAATGATCAGGGTTATCCCTGTAATGGTTCTTTTCTTAAGGTCGGACACGGCCGAACAAACGCTCCCTCTGTTTGAATGATTCAATTGCTGTCTTGTATTCTCTTTCGCGAAAATCAGGCCAGAGTGTCTTCGTGAAATATACTTCGGTGTAAGCGATTTGCCAGAGAAGGAAATTGGAGATGCGTTCCCTTTTTTCCGCACCGGTTCGGATCATGAGGTCAGGTTCAGGTAGGGATGGATCATAGAGATAAGAGGAGAAATTCTGTTCATCCAACTTGTCCAAATCGATGCGATCTGTACGGTCCTGTTCAATGATCTCCTTCACGGCGTCGA
>JBFEPB010000117.1:0-5351 GCA_041550295.1 bacterium
AAAGTATACAAAACACAGCAGGTTGGCGGGATGGACAAAACACACAATTTGTTTGTTGAATCGGCTGCTGTATCATTAATTTTGCCTTGACCATTCGATCTGCCGTGTGTATAGTAAAGTTGCTTTCCCAGCGAGCCGGTGGATCTAAAGAACCTCGCTGAATGTGCTGTTTGAAATAAATGAACTTCTATTCACATAAAAGGAGATTGAGCATGAAGACACAGACATTTTGGATCTTCGGCATACTGCAAAGTCTTTCATTGGCCATAATCATATTTCTGATCTTCAGGTCACTGAACATGGTCAAAGGAGAAAGTATGATCGGCCTAGATACGCAGATTGTACTGAGTGTTTCTTTTCCTTTGTTTCTTTTGCTTGTTGAAGGGCTAATCTATAAGAAACGATAACAACCATTGCAAATCGTACATTTCGTATTGTCGCCGAAGGATTGACAAGAATGATCAACATAAGTATAATAAGTCGTGAATAGCATGATTAGGTAATTACTCAGTCCGCAGCGCATCGCGGACTCTAAACCACACATTGGGGGTTGGTTGTTCAGCAGCCAAATCCTCAAATCCATACTAGAAAAACCAGAACAAAAGAACTAACACAAGGCTTTTCCTCGCATCTAACATAACCGCTGGGGTGCCTTGGGCAACAGGAGAATCATGCTATGCTAAGAAATAAACAAAGATCATTGGCTCAAAATTTCTTAACAAAACGTCGTCTGGCGGCATCACTGCTGAATGAGAGCTCGATCAATCGAGGCGATATTGTCTACGAGATAGGTCCGGGCAAAGGGATTTTGACGAACGAGCTTGTCGACCGAGCCAAACGCGTCATCGCCATCGAGAAAGACTACTTTCTCTATTTGAAACTGAAAAAGAAATTCGAGCATACTGACAATATCGCGCTACACAACGCCGATTTTCTGAAATTAAACATCAAGGAACATCGTTACAAGATTTTCGCGAATATTCCATTCAACATCACTTCGGCTATTGTAAAAAAAATCCTCCACGCTCCGAACCCGCCATTAGAAACATATCTCATCTTACAGAAGGAAGCAGCCGAGAAATTCACCGGAGTGCCTAAAACGACCCAGTTTTCAGTTCTTGTAAAACCATGGTTCATGCTGAAGATAGTAAGGTCTTTCAGGAGAACCGATTTCTCGCCAATCCCAAACGTTGATGTTGTCATGTTGCACATACAAAAAAGAAATCCTCCGTTGGTTTTGTCTCGGGATATGTCAATCTACGAAGAATTCATCAAATATGGATTCAGTAAATGGAGGGAAAATCTGAAATCGAATTACAAGCACGTTTTCACCTACCAGCAGTGGAAGAGACTATCTCGTGACCTCAAATTTCCAATACACGCAAAACCATCGGATCTGCGATTCAACCAGTGGTTGGGACTTTTCAAATTCCACAAAAGGAATGTCCATGGCTGATAAAAATAAATTTTCGCCTCCAGGAATCGAGAACGTGCGTATGGAAACGATTGACAAAGTACTTAGTTTCATTATGCTTTTTATCAAAGAAGGGAGAAGCGAATGCCTAATGTGTTCTTTGTCGTAGCGATACTATGCGCCATGTGGGGAATTGTATCATCATTTATGATAGTATCTTTCCTCAGCAATCGTGGATATGACATTAATTGGTTGTTCCTCAGGATAATGATTCTGAAGTACATTCATGAATATCACCGTATCACGACAAAAGAAAACGGAAAGCCAGGTCTGTGGTTCTATTCGTACATCACATCTATGATCCTGGCTTTGATCTTTGCGGCTATCGGTATGGCACTGGAATCAGTGTAGCCTCGTGTCTCTCCTAGGCACGTACGAATATGAATAGATTGTCGCGGACAGTAGAAAGATGCCGCCTTCGGGCAGTTTGCTAAAATTCGCCCCCTTTCTTCAACCAATTTTCTAAATGTGTCTAATTATCTTTTCGCTTGTTTGGCAATCTTTTCACGAAGTAAGGGGAGAATTAATATTAAAGCTGGTCATCTAAAATCCCCCGGGGACACACATAACATTTTCACTTTTTGTAAGCCGTTTCTCTTAAGCGCTGATCGGTCGTATGCTTAAGGTTGATGAAAAACAACCCCGCTAAAATGATAAAATATTATGCCTGTCCCCGGACCATAAGACTATGGCAGTTTAAAGAACGCCCTGAAACCGACCGACAGGGTCGTCGACACGTTCGTCAAATTGCCCTGTGAAACCTCGACCTCATTGAGCGACAGTAATCTGACCGTATAAGTACCCGTTTCCGCATACACGCTGTCCGGTATGACCAGAGACGTGTCCGGATATGATAATGTGTCAGCGAATTCCGGGTTCGTCAAATTCATCAAGCTTTCCGGATCAGTTACATACGCCCTGTATATGGACACTTCGCAATCATCAAAATCTGCCAACCGCGCAAATACCACTGACAGGGTTTCGTTTCCTATGGTATCCTGCGTTGGCGAATAAAAATGCTGCTCCTGCGGCAGTACGACTTCAAGCGTCTTAAAATAATCGACTGAACCGCCTTCGAGAAACCCCAACCGGTAGAAAACGGCGGTATTCGGTTGGAGAATCGTGTCCCTATCCAGATAGGTCATGAGTGTTTCAATCGGCGCAACCGTATCGATCGGTACATAGTTATTGGCGTCACCTATACTGCGCTCAACGACTATGCCCTCGCCTGACGGTCTTTCAAGCAGCCAGCGCCAAGCTAGGTTAACGCTGATGTCATTCGTTTCCCCAAGCAGGCTGCTTTCCAATGTGATGACACTAGTAGCATGCCAGGCAATGGAATCGAGATCGATCTCGTCCAAAAGGCCGCAACTGAATAAGGCCAGAGTCACCAAAATGATAGCCAACTTCTTCACGCAACCTCCTTTCTCGTAACTCTAGACAATTTCTAAGCCGCGTGTATCTGTATACTAGTAGTCTACTCCAATTTTACTATTTTATCAGTTACGACGCCATTATCCGTTTCTAATTCAGCAAAGTAAATACCACTAGGTAGTTTCCTCCCAAAACCGTCAGTGCCGTCCCAATACACTGCCGATACTTGATCCTGGATACTTGATGCTGGATGCAAAGATTTAACAACCTTGCCTGCTGCATCATATATTTTAAGCTCTGTTACTTGATTCGCTGTTTTGATCGAGTATCGTATAGCAGTTGAGTGGGTGAACGGATTAGGATAACAGGCAATCGCGGGCGACTCTCGCTGGATTTGAGTAACATCATTGGTTTCGATACCGGTCAAGTCCAGATTGATTAACACGATATCACCACCACGCCCAAAAGCATTGGCGTGAATATGCTTGCCCGCGGCAGTAGCATAACTCCCATCGCTTGCTATATCCACTGAAAACATCGATCCCGGCATATCCACAGTATAATACACATGCGGCGTGTTATCACGCTGGAAAATATGCACTTCTGGATTGATATTCAGACTATCGCCCAGGCTACCGACGATAAAGTAACTGCCGTCGGCAGTGGTTTCCACATCGTAAGCCGCCTCCTGATAGCCACCGCTCGAGACCGGATAGTCATATGTCCAGAGTGGAGTAGACGAACCAGCTTCGTGCACAACGATTCTGATCGTATTGAACAATATAGACCTGTTCCAGCAGGAAACGATCGTCGAACCATCTGCAGAGATCGCAATCCTGGTAACATAATAATCGGTTCCCATACTGTACGACCAGGCCGGTACATAGTCCGTTCCATTCCAGTCCATGACCTGCATGTACTCCCACCCATAGGCAAGGAGATCGCCATCGCCGGATATGTCCATTGCGCTGTTACTGAATCCCATCGATATCTGATCACGTACATCAAGGCTATCACGGTCAAAAACAACCAGGGTCGCCAAGGCAATGAATGCCGCATAACGGCCGTCGGCATTGATCTTCAGATACCGCGAAAAACCACAGCCATGGGCTGCATAGTCGATCAGTGGTAACGAGGAATCGGCATCGAATAAGAGCAGATGTGCATCTGTTCCCTGCGGCGCGGCAATTGCCGCAATAGTCGAACCATCGTCAGATACCGCAATCGGGCCATCTGCCATAACACCGACATAATAGCCTGGAAAATCAGCGGTCCAGTCTGGTGTGCTGTCCGGGCCTGTCCATTTATGTAGGTTTACGCCCGCACCATTATCATTAAGCGCGGCCAGCGTGAAGGCGGCATCACCTGCGTCTACGTAGACGATATTCCCATGATATCCCCATTCGGGTATACCCCCGCCTCCCAAGGCAAACAACTCAGCTTCCTTGGGCTCATTCAACCAGGTCCCGGCAAACACGTAACCGTCGACCGTATTTGAGGTGGTGGTGTATGTCGGTTCACTCTGACTATAAGACCACACCACTGCCGGGTCATCAGTCACCCCGAAACCACTGTAAACTGGTAATCCTGGCTCGTGCACTATTATCGGACCATTGTCAGTAATGCGAATGAAAATCGCGTCATCCAGATTTGCAGCTGCACCTTGTGTGATTACGACCAACATTACGATCAGAACAACAAAGCATACATTTCTTGATTTCAGGTTCATCGGTTCCTCCCTCAACATTCTGAAATCAGCTCAATAGAAAAATCAACTAAAGTTGTTTAAAATGCCTACCGACCACAATACTTTCAGACATTATAGCCTTTTTTCGGGATAAGTCAATGACTAATCTGTCAACAAGGGAAATACTGGTTTTATAGAATCTTGACGCTGAATTCTTACTTACCCGAGGCAAGCCGTCGACGCCTGAGCTTTTTCTATATTCTTGTTCGTATGACCTTCACCACAACACCCGATGGTGTTGGATCGATGCAGCGCACGTATTCGGTGGTCACGCCATCGGGATCTATCACTTTTTCATACGGCGTATCTTTGTAATCCCAGTTTAACGTTTCGCCGGCGCTCAGTGCTTCCAGTACGCCACCAAGGCTGTCCAGAAGCCAATGACATATTTTTTCTTTATCTTGGGGATAGGAAAACTTCTGGCCTTTTTGATAACTTTTCTCGCCGTCTCCCCTATACATCCAGGCGCATATTTCCTCTTTAACTAAATCAGGGTAAATTATTTCATCTCCATCCTTCTGGAGCTGTCCGCCTTTACCTTCGAATATCTCTATCTCAATCTTGTACTTCCCACCGGGGACAGGCATACGTTTTTTACAATTTTACAGCAACCCCCCTATTTGACCACCACCGCCTTTTTTACGACCACCCGGTCGTCCATTTTGAGAATGCCGAAATACGTACCTGCTGGCAATCTATTGCCCTGGTTGTCAGTACCTTCCCACACAGCGATGCAATGGCCTGAATACCGCATTT
>JBFEPB010000118.1:0-5345 GCA_041550295.1 bacterium
AGACCAGGGACGCAGGAAGAATGGTTGGCTGAGCATCCTTACACTACATTCCATCATGAACTACGTGATGTACACTACGGCGACGGGCGTTTTGGAAACGTCGCCATTCTTACCGACTATGCTCTTGCGCCGTATCTCGAAGATGAGATCGGACAATTGTGCCAATCATTAACCACTGAGGGCTATACTGTGTTCGAATATGAACTGTCAGGCGGCACTCCTGAAACGCTGCGCACCTTTCTCGCAGATATCCATGATACAAATAGTATCGAAGGTGCTCTATTCATCGGCAACCTCCCCATAGCATGGTTTGAGGTTCATGATTACGGCGGATCGCTGACCCAGTTCCCAATCGATTTATATTACATGGATCTCGATGGTACCTGGCTCGACACAATAGGTACGGGCAACGGCAGGTATGATGGACACACCGGAAACACTAAACCGGAGATATACGTGGGAAGGCTCATGCCGACAGGCATCGGCATAGATACCGTGGTTCTGAAGAATTATTTCGAGAAAAACAATGCGTTCCGCGAGGGTATCATGAACGTGCCCACACGTGCGCTTGTCTTTGTTGATGATGATTGGCAATACTGGGCGCCGTCGTGGTCATATGATGTATCATTGCTTTATCCTGATACAATGAATTACTGGGATCCCGAGACGACAAGAGCATCTGTATATCGACCCAAGCTCGATACAGCGCAGGCATGGGTATCTGTATTTGCCCACTCATGGCCAGGTGGACACGCGTTTGAATATCATGTCGGCAATGATACTCTAAATGACTATTACTACTCTTACGAGTATACCAATCAGAACCCGCCAACGAATTTTTATAACTTCTTCGCGTGTTCTTTCTGTCTGTACACCCAGAGCGGTTATGGCGGCGGACGCGCGATCTTCAATGAGAGTTTTGGCATCGGAGCGATCGGTTCCGCCAAAACCGGGAGCATGCTCGATTTCGGATTTTTCTACCGTCCGTTAAGCCAGGGTGCAAACCTCGGTGAAGCATTCAAGTACTGGTTTGAATGTATCTATGATTCTGTCGGTATGAGCTTTGACCGTCTTTGTTGGCACTATGGTATGACCTTGCTGGGCGATCCATTCCTCAAGCCGACCGGCCACAGTACCCAAATAGCCGGCCACGGCTCATCTGTCATTCAGAGCGTTGCTGTTAAGGTGAGCAACCCTGTGACGCATAGCATCGCGCTGACCCTGAACCTCGACCAGGCCCAGCACGTATGCTTGACCGTATACGACTGCTTGGGCAGGTACGTAGGCACGTTCTATGACGGCATGCTCGACGCCGGTGCTCACCAGCTTGCGTTCAGATCATTAGATGCACGCGGTCGCGTGTTGCCCGATGGGATATACCTAATGAGACTGATGATCGGAACGAATACATTGACCCGCAAACTTATCAAGATATAAAAAAGGGCAGCCAGAAGGCTGCCCTTTTCCTTTAAGATCTGCTACTGCAACTTAACCACCTTTTCAAGCTGAACGCCTCTCCCATCAGTGATGAAGTAGACGCCGGGGGCGACTGTACTACCATCCCACCTGACCGATGCCTGATCACCAATGACAGATATCTGATCCGAAAGATCTTCTACCAGACGCCCTGCAGCATCATAGATCTTAAGCTCCATGCTTTTTGCGCCTTGCTCTATGCCGAAGCTGACCGTCGTCAGATTTGAGAACGGATTCGGATGAATAGACATAGAGGAGATATTCGCTGTTTCCGAGGCATGCTCTTCAACACCAACCGCCGCAGCAACCACTACGTCTTCGCACTTGGTAGAATCGACGAACATCATATTGAATGTGTAAACGCCAAAAAACCCCTGCGTCGTGGCATGCACCGTGTCCTCGATCGGGCAATCAGGCAACAGAACATCATCGAACCAGCACCACACTGAATCAGCAACCATCATCATCTTCAATTTGTGCCAGGATGAACTTGACGGCACGCCGCCTGGAATCTCTGCAGATGTCCAGTTCCTAAGATAGACAGCGCCCATGCCGCCGGTAAACACTCCGAGGCTGAGCCGGTTATTGCTGTCAAAATCAGATACGAGCCGGTAATAAAAACTGGTCGCGGTGTCCATTCTCATCGTAATGCCATTATACGGACCGCCCGTACCCGTTGTGACAATCGTGTATATCCAGGCCTCGATCGAATAATCAGTCAACCCTGCATCACCTGCGTACGTGAGCCCGGCAGCACCCATGTTCTCGTTTGAGATCACTCCAACCCAACCATCACCGCCCGGTGCTGTAGCATCACTGAGAACCCGCATGCTATCGCCAATCCCTGTCAACGTATCATAAAACCAAGGATGCCAGTCAAGTTGCATGGCACCGCCTGTGAAATGCTCTTCGTAAAGTATCTGCCCGAAGAGCATGCTGCTCAATAACACAACAGTGCACAATACCTTCATAAAACCTCCGTTTCTTGAGGCGTGAAGACAGTATTCTATTTTCATAACGTCTCAGCCTCTTATTGTCTCAATTTCCCAACTTCTCGCCGTCTATTCAGTGGGTCTTTCCGGCACAACCCTGATGCCCCGTTTCCTGCCCGGCGTATTGTCAAATTCCTCAACGATGTAGAACAGTAGAAGGGGATACATACGCGGAAATTCACCATGCATATATGAATGGGCGAGATTGACGAACTCAAGCAGTTTCCTTTCCGATGGCAAGGCGCCTTTATCATCAGGATGCACGATGCGCGCGATCGTCCTCAGTTCGATCGACGGAATATCAAGAAACACCAATGTTGCGATCGGGTTATCCATGACATTCAAGAATGTATGGGTTTCGAAATCAGGTGTAGCGTACAATTCGAGAGAAGTCTGCTTGCGCCAATCAATGAAATCGGCGTTTTCATAGAATGATTTCAGCACATCCATTTTCTCCTTCATCGGACTCTCATAGGTGTCACGCAGCCGTTTGATCGCAGCATCGATGTTATCGTCCTTCGGTGCCAGTCCAATACCCTTGATCGCATTATTCAAGGTAAAACGTGAATCCAAACGCCCCAGCCCATAGGTCGCAACCGCACCTGAATGGGGACCGCCAAATCCGGGCATTTCTCCGGTCTTTATGTGCTCGAGAAATTCAATACGCTTGGTCATATTCCATTCCATGAAATCTTTGCTTGCAGAACGTATATTGAACTCCTGCCATTCATTGTCGATCCGCGCTTTTATGATTCCTTTTCCGTATCCCGACATATCCACGGATGGTTGAACAAAATCGCCGTTCTTCCAAAAATTCTTCTCCCCGTGTTCAAGCTTTCCAGCCCACAGCAAACGCGGGATCTTTCCCAGAAACACGGCGACCGGGGCCAGGAACCCGACTGTTTTCAAAAAACTCCTTCTATCCATTATACCTCCTTTAACTCACAAGTGCCAAATCCTAAACAAACTCCAACATCTAAATCAAAATACCAAAACAGAACAAGAGCGGTACCACAGTGCACTCCTCAAATCCCAAATCCACAACAAACCGCTGATACACTGAAGCGCATTCCTGTTATCCAGTATCGAGAATCAAGTATCCAGTATCAACACTCTGTCAGAATCCAATTACCAGCGATACGCGGTGAGTCGCATCCAGCACATCCATATTCACGTATGCGTAGTCAAAAGCAAAGGTTCTGTGCCCGATACTGAATTTCATACCGGCACCAGCAGTGAACTCCTGGGTATCGTAGTTGAATTTGTAGCCACCGCGAAGAAACAGAATGTTATAAACACCATATTCGATCCCCAGGTTCAGTTTCTCTTCACCGTCGTTCGGATGAATTCCATCGATGGCTAGTGTCACTCGATGTTCTTCATTGTTGACAAATGCTTCGTCAGCGCCCAGCACATCAAGCGCAATCCCCAGTTTGAAGGCAAGCGGCAGAGGGAAAGACTCTGTGGTTAGCCTCGCTTCGACCTCAGGATTGCCCGTATACTCGGGCCACGGGTCTGTCTGCACGATGAGATCGTTGCCGAACAATTGCATCCGTCCGCCGTAATTGGCCAGGCACATGCCAAGGCGGGCACCTTTCAATGGCGTACGCAGAATAGAACCGACGTCGAGCGCAAATGTCGATGCGCTTTCGTTGTACAACTTCTGCTGGATATATTTCCCGGAAAGACCGATGGAAAGCCGGTCTGAGAGGAAAGTCGATACGGTGATACCCAGTAGCCCATCGATGTAGGTGAATTCCTGTCCTGTACCTTCAGGGTCTTCGACTGTCGTCACCGGGATTGCATCAGAATATAGAAAAGAACCCCAGAGGGCAAAATTCACCCTCTGTGTCGGCAGGACAAATGTAGCGTAGTTGTACGTAAGATCGGCGAACCACACGGTGTAGCCACCCATGAACTGAGCAGTCTTGATCTCGGCAATGCCCGCAGGATTGTAGTATATGCCAGAAGGGTCGTCAGCCAGTGCAACGAATGCACCGCCCATGCCCACTGGTCTCGCACCGTACTCGATCTTCAGAAATGGCGCAGCAGTCGTACCAACCTTTGTGAAACACGCGGCCAAGGCGAACCATGCCAGGATCAGCAGCGCAAATGTTTTCTGTTCTAAATGGATCTTCATTGGCTATCCTCCTTACTTTATTATCACGAACTTACCGTTCGCCTTGGCACCATTCTCGGTCCGTACAACGAAAACGTACATTCCGTAAGCGACCTCGACTCCGTATTTTGTTCGCAGATCCCAATATTCGTAACCGAGATTGTTGTTATGCTCGATCGTGCTGATATGCTCACCCGCGATATTGTAAATCAGTATCTCGCACTGCTCCGGCAATTTCGTGAACATGAGTCGACGATCATACGGCGTGGTTTCGTACTTGGACGCAAGGATATATGGATTGGGCACGACCCTAACACTATCCAGTCTTACCCTGCTTTGATCAATCAATGGCGGGACTACCGTGAATTCATATTCGACGGCCGCTGAGAACGGCTTATAGGTAATGATTGTGTATTCGTCTCCTTCAGATGGGGGTGTCGCTGTGCTGTCTCCATTCTGGGTTGCGAAGTAGACTGCATCCCCTTGACTGTTCTCACAGCCGATCTGATCAACAAAACCGACTGCCACCCATTCTGGATAAGGATTGTACCCGGCACCACCCGGGGTCAAATCCCACCCTGGCGGCCCGAAGTGCGTTGTATCACCCGGAAACGCGTAGGCATAGTCAATGAGCCAGCCGAGGTCACTGACATCGACCGGATTCAATGTATCGGTAATGTCATATATTCTTATCGGTATCTCAATAGGCGGATAGGTCCCACCAAAGCCGTCTGCAATGTTAACACTCGCTGGATTGC
>JBFEPB010000119.1:0-5324 GCA_041550295.1 bacterium
CGCAAACTTTCTGGATGAAAATGGCGTGTCAAAACCGATTATCATGGGCAGCTACGGGATCGGCCTTGAACGGATAATGGCCTGCGCCTGCGAGCAAAAAGGCGATGACCGTGGAGCGGTCTGGCCCATATCGATCGCACCCTTTGACATTCACCTCACGATCCTCAACCCTCAAGAAGAGATCGTAGCCAAAACGAGCGCCGAAGTCATTGAGTTATTGACTAAGGAGGGATTCTCGGTTATCATAGATGACCGGGATATCTCGGCAGGGATAAAGTTCAACGACGCAGATCTGGTAGGTATTCCAATCCGTGTTACGGTCGGCCCAAAAGGCATAAAGAACGATCGGCTTGATATCTATATAAGAGAAACCGGAGAAGTCTTCACCGCGGGTCAATCAGAATTGGTCGCGAAATGCACTGAGATGAAGGACCTCCTATATCGGAGAATAAATGGATAGGAATTTAGATCTTAAAGAGATCGCAGAGACAATTAACGGGATAATTACAGACACGGGTCTGAGGTTGTATGATTTCGAGTATAACGACGTGTCTCACACTTTGCGTATATACATCGATAGAGAGAAAGGTGGCGTGACGATCGGCGACTGTCAGAAGATCAGTAATACCATATCGCGCGCACTCGATGAGAAAGATCTGATTGGTTTCCCCTATGCGCTGGAAGTCTCATCGCCCGGCATCGAACGCGCCCTGAAACGACCCGAACACTACGCCTGGGCAATTGGCAACCTCGTTGAGATTGACACCGGTAAGGAGAGAATAAGGGGATACCTCAGGGGCACTGAGAAGAGCGGGATCATCGTGGCAACCGGACAACGCGAACAGACGATACCCTACAGTGCGATCAAACGAGCGAACATCGTTGAGGAGTGAAGTTATGACATACGATACTAAAATGATCATCGAAAACATGAAAGCCGTTGCCCGTGCTAGGGGTGTTAAATTCGACTACGTGATCGAATCCCTGGCTGAGGCAATCGGAAGCGGCGTAAAGAGGAAATTCGGTAAGAATACTGAATCCGAGGTCACGGTCAACAAATCAACCGGTGACATCAAGATTTTTATGGTGAAGAAGATCGTTGACAACGTGGTTGATCCTGAAGCCGAAATCTCACTTGAAGAGGCGCAACAGAAGAACGAAAATTACACTGTGGGTGATACATTCCGCATCCCGATAGCCATCGAAGAACTGGGTCGAACCGCCATCGAAATGGTAAAGCAGACATTGACTCAAAAGGTAAGTGAAGCCGAGCGGAATCGAATCCTGAGCGAGTACGAGAAGAAGATCGGTGAAATCGTCAAGGGTATCGTCAAGGTCGTCAGCCGTAACGAAATTCTTGTCGACCTCGGCCCTGTCGAAGCAGTCATCCCGGGTTACGGAATTATGAAAACCGAACATTACCGATTGGATTCGCCGATCCGAGCGGTCGTCCATCGCGTGGACCGAGCACAATGGGGGCCCAAGATCATCCTTTCCAGAACTGATCCGAAATTCCTCGAACGCCTTCTCTTCTACGAAATACCCGAAATAAAAGATGGCATAATACAGGTCGTAAAGATCGTACGGGAGCCAGGAGTTCGCGCAAAGCTCGCGGTTCAAACAATTGACCCGAAGGTAGATCCAATCGGTGCGTGTGTTGGCTACCGGGGCAGCCGCATCCAGTCCGTTGTCAAAGAGCTTTCGGGAGAGCGCATAGACGTTATCCAGTGGAGCAAGGAACCCACTATACAGGTTTCGCGCAGCCTCTCACCGGCAAAGGTAAAAGAAGTGATCTCCCTCGCGGAGGGGCATGTTTTGGCGATCGTGCCAGACGACGATTATTCAAAAGCGATCGGCAAGAACGGTGTTAACGTGGATTTGGCATCGAGATTATGTGAAGTCGATATTGAAATAAAGAAAGTATCCGAGTATGAAAAAGAACTCAAGGAAAAGAAACTCGCCGATAAGAAGATAGAAGAAATAGAGGGATTGGCGCCGAAACTAAGAAAAGCCCTTATGGAAAAAGGATACACAAATGTGCTCGCCGTGATCAAGGCCCCAGTCGATGAACTCAAATTCCTCCTTTCTCTGGATGATGATGCGGTGCAGGAATTGCTCGAAAGCTTGAGACCCAAGGAAGAAAAGGAGTCTGAAAATGCCGACTAAGAAGGTTCATAGCGTCGCAAAGAGTTTGGGCTTATCGAGTGCAGCCTTAATCAAATTACTTGACGAGATCGGGATCAAGGCCAAGGGTCACATGTCAGCCCTTACCGACGATGAGATAAAGAAAATCAAGAAAAAAATATCCGACGAGAAGAAACGAGTCAAAAAAGAATTCACCAGGCGCTGGACGAAACCCAGAGCAAAAGAGAAGAAGAAAAAAATCAACAAAGAAGAAATCAAAGAAAAGGTCAAATCGACGCTTGCCAAGATTGAAAAGGGTGAAATAAAAAAACACCACAAGCGAGAAATAACACAAAAGATAACGACCGAAACTGCAGAGAAAGTGGTCGACGTGACCGATTTCATGACGGTTGCCGAGTTGAGCCAGGCACTCGGCAAACCGGTCAGCGAAGTAATCAAAAAATGCATGGATCTGGGTCTAATGGTCAGTCTTAATCAACGACTGGACCTTGATACTATCTCGATCCTCTGCGATGAACTAGGCTGCAAGGTGAGGACCGTGTCAATCGAGGAACAGGTAAAGGCCACCGAAGAAAAGATCGAGTCGATAGAGCGTCCCCCTGTTGTTACCGTCATGGGACATGTTGATCATGGTAAGACTACTTTACTAGATGCAATCACAAAACTGAACGTCGCGGAAAAGGAATACGGCAAGATCACCCAAAAGATGGCTGCTTACCAAGTAAAATACCACGATAAGATCATAACGTTCCTTGACACACCAGGACACGAAGCTTTCACTGCGATGAGGGCAAGAGGTGCCCAGGTTACAGATATTGTAATTCTCGTCGTTGCCGCCGATGATGGCGTAATGCCACAAACCACTGAGGCCATTGACCATGCACGAGCGGCAGGCGTACCTATTATCGTCTGCATCAACAAGATCGACCTGCCGAATTCAAAGGTCAATCTCGTAAAGACCCAGCTTGCAAAGGCAAATGTGGTCATTGAGGAATTCGGCGGCAAATCAATCTCGGTCGAGGTATCCGCACTCCGAGGCAAGGGTGTACCTGATCTGCTCGATGCGATCCTGGTGAAGTGTGAAGAGTTGAACTTGAAGGCACCAGTGAATAAACTTGCTAAGGGCGTCGTCCTCGAAGCACGTCTCGACCGCGGCAAAGGCAATGTCTCAACGATACTCGTCCAGGAAGGTACGCTGCGTAAAGGCGACCCCTTTGTATGTGGACCGCACTTTGGCAGGGTTCGGGAACTGTTCGATGAGAAATATGAAAAAGTCGCTGCAGCAGAACCATCCACGCCAGTGCTCGTACTCGGGTTCAGCGGACTGCCGCAAGCAGGAGAAATATTTCTCGCCGTCGACAATGAACATCGTGCGCGTGAACTCGCAGCACAGCGTGAATTAATGGATCGCAGCCGACGGCTGGCTCCGAAATCAAAACTGACGCTGCTCAACCTTCAAGAAAAGATCCAGGCCGGAGAGATAAAAGAACTCAAGATACTGCTCAAGTCAGACACGGCTGGTTCGGTCGAGGCGTTGGATGAGAAACTACAGGAATTGACCACTGATGAGGCGTCGGTCAGGGTAGTCCATAAGGGTGTCGGTAAGATTAATGTCTCGGATATCTTGCTTGCTGAGGTGACCGGTGCGATCTGTGTCGGTTTTCATGTCGGACCCGATGCCAACGCTATGGAAAGTGCCGAACGTGAAGGTGTTGAGATCAGAACCTATCGCTTGATCTACGAAGCACTCGACGATCTGCGCGCCGCCATGCTCGGTATGCTTGAACCGAAAATGCAGGAGATACTAATCGGTGAAGCCGAGGTAAGAGAGGTCTTCACAATCCCACGCATCGGCGTCATTGCTGGTTGCTACATGAAGGACGGCAAGGTGTTAAGAAATTCAATCGCCCACCTAATAAGGGACAAAAAGGAAATACTGACGGCAAAGGTCGTTTCCCTCAAAAGATTCAAAGAGGATGTTAAGGAAGTATCCGCTGGTTATGAATGTGGCATCGGTCTCGAAGATATATCTGACATCCAAAAAGACGATGTAATGCAATTCTACAAAATAGAAGAGCAGGTCAGTAAGGATGTCAAATAGACTCTTCGTCGGTCGTTGTGATCTTGACCTACACATCGACAATTGCCGCTCATTAAAGGACAAAAGGCGAATTGTGTCAAGCCTCAAAGAAAAATTGAAAAACCGCTACAATGTAGCGATCTGCGAGTTCGGCGACCTCTCACTTTGGCAGCGCGCACAGCTCGGTATTGTGACATGCGGCAACGAAAAACAGCATGTCGATTCATCGCTGAAGGCAGCGTTGGATTACATAGACAAATTCCATGCAGTCGCGCTGCTGAAATATGAAATATCAATAATCTGATGAGAAAAGACAGAATCGCATCTGTGTTGATCCGCGCGATATCGGAGATAGTAGAACACGACATAAGAGACCCGAGGTTAGGGATGGTGACAATAACAACCGTGGATGTCAGCAGCGATCTGAAGATGGCTACTGTTTACTTCTCGAGCCTGGAGGATAAGAAACAAAACCTTGCGATTCTCAACCGGGCAAAGGGATACGTACGGTCAGAATTGGCAAATCGTGTCAGAATCAAGTATCTTCCTGATATCGAATTCAAGATCGATGATAGCTATGAATACGGAAAGAAAATCGATGGACTCCTCGACGAAATTAGTAAAGATAATAAAGAATAGCAGAAGTATCGTGGTCGCCACACACCGGGATCCGGATGGCGATGGCATTTCTGCAGCCCTGGCCGCGGCACATCTTGTTGGCCATTATCATAAGAAGAAACCCATTCTCTTCTGCCATTCACGGATCCCGTTCAAATACGAATTCCTTCTGGGTAACTGGAAGTTCACCCGAAAGCTTCCTGATTTCGACCTGTTGATAGCGGTCGATTCAGCAGTGATCTCAAGGATTTTCCCGGAAGCAACCAAGCAGCATCTACATGACAAAACCATTGTCAATATCGATCACCATCGGAGCAACAACTCGTTCGGTTCACTAAGAATCATTGATGAAAATGCATCTTCTGCCTGCGAGATCATCTATTTCATCTTCCAACGGCTGAAGATAAAAATCGGGAAGCCGCTCGCCGATATTTTCTACTGTGGCATATACAACGAAACCGGCGGTTTTGTCTACGCCAAC
>JBFEPB010000120.1:0-5312 GCA_041550295.1 bacterium
CAGGAACTGGCTCTACGGTATTTGCGGCGTATTCACGTATTGTATCGAGGTTGGTACTACAACGATCCCACCAGGATCCATGGTCGACGACATATGTCAGCGAAATCTTGCAGGCGCATACTATCTCCTTGATAGGGTAACTGAGAGCGGCATAACAGGTCTGATCTATGATTCATTAACCGGAGAACCGCTGAACGCCGAGGTGGTGATCCAGGGCTACTATGACCCTACCCTACCTCCGCGCAAGAGTGATGGGCGGTACGGACGCTTTCTTAGGCTGACCAAACCAGGAACATTTGACATTGAGATACGCAAACACGGTTATGCCTCGGTAATCCTTAATGACATACAGGTAGTTGAGGGACAGCTAACCGAGTTCAACGTACCAATGACAAGAACCGGCGGTGAAATGCCTTTCACCGCCCCACAAAAAAAAATTAGAGTTAGCCCCAATCCAAGTAGTAACAACGTGCTGATCGAACTGGATGAAAGCACGCCCCTCGCTTCACTGGGAATCTACGACATAACAGGTCGGCTGGTGAAAATATTCGAGAACCCGGGTCATTCACTACTCTGGCAGGGTTTGGATGATCATGATCGCAGGGTAGCGCCGGGAATATACTGGTTGTTAGGAAAGGATGAGGAAAGTCAAACAGTACAGAAGATCATTCTGGTAAGAGACCGCATCGGCAGATAGTCAATTGACCCTGTGTCTCGTTCAGGCATAGACAATTATCAGGACACAAGAAACGATCCAGGCGAACAAGCAGATCTGGAGCGGTAGATCATGCAGCAATACTCGTTCCGGGATGTCTGTCTGTGCCCTCTGATACGTCATATACAAGTACCTGAATATCCCGTAAATGACGAAAGGCACGGTAAGGATTAAGTTCTTCGTGCCGAACTTCGCTATCGTTTCAGGCGATAGTGTGTAGAGACAGTAGGCAACTATACATGAAGCAGTAACCACGGCGATCATCTGGTTCAATAATTCAGGTGAATACTGCCTGAGTATTCTACGGTGCTTCGATGCATCTGCACCAAGCAGGACGATCTCAGTTCTCCGCTTGGAGATCACCAGGAAAAGAGCGAGTAACAATGTGCAGAGCAGTAACCACGAAGAGATTTCGACTTCTATCACAACTGCTCCCGCAATGGCCCTCAGGACGTACCCGAATGCAACGAACAAAACATCGAGTATCACCATACGCTTTATGGTCGATGAATAAAGGAGCATCAACACAGCATAGAACAAACAGACGAGAAAGAAATCAATGTTCAGGAAATAAGCCGCGGCAAGCGCCGCGCACATGAGCCCTGCAGCCATGAACGCCGCAGGCATCCGGGCGATTTTCCCGGCCGCGATGGGGCGCTTTGATTTTAGAGGATGCTCGCTGTCCTCTCTGTAGTCAATGATGTCATTTATTATGTACCCACTGCTGCTCAAGAACGAGAAGACGATGAACGCGTAAACACTTTTCTCGATACTTTCTGGATGGAGGAAATGCCGGCTGAAGATCAACCCTGCAAACACGAACACATTCTTGAACCACTGACGTGGTCTCAACAGTCTAAGATATTCGATCAAGGACTCGCCTTCATCAGCAACATTACGGTGCTAATCAAAAATCAGTAGCGCTGGTGAAATTGAAATCATGTATCTTTAGGGCAGGAACCACGGTGCCGGTAGCAAAACGCGCACCATAACCTGGATCCCCGGCCACCGATTCGTTGCGATTAGAAATACTGTCCACACGGTTGAGAGATTCGATAATGTTTTCGGTAAACCTAAGGTTCTTCACACCCCTGGTCACATTGCCGTCTTCAATCAAGAAGGTTCCATCCCTTGTCATACCCGTAAAGACCAGCCTGTGCGGGTCGATCACATTGGTGTAGTGAAAACGCGTCACCAATATCCCATGGTTGGTTTCCCGGATCATATCGTCAATACTCTTGCTGCCGGATTTCATAACGATGTTCAGAGGAATCGGGCCAAATGGATTCGGCGCGCTCAGCGCATGTCCGGTCGATCGTTTCTTTTCCTTGTGTGCGGTCAACGAATCGTGTACCACATTCTTGGCGATACCGTCATTTATCAACACGATCCTCTTCTTCGGAACACCTTCAAAGTCAAAAGGAAAGGGGAAGCCTTTTTCGACAAAGGGGTCGTCGACAACGGTAATCCGTTCATCGACGATCCTCGACCCTATTTTCCCGGCGAGATAGGAACGCTCCTCTTGATACATCTTTCCATTGAATGCATAATATGCCATGTAATCAAGGAATTCGCCGGCTGCAAGCGGCTCAAATATCGTAGTATATCTGCCCGGTTTCAGATCCACGGGGTCTCTTGAAGATAATGCTTTTCTAGCCGCTGTTTCCGCCAGTGCTGTAAAATCTACTGTACGTACGTCACGGGCGCCCACCCGTGCGTATCCCGTTGAATTAGCCGTTGACATGACAACATTGCTGAACACATCTCCACAAACCGCATAGGCGAAGGTGCCCAAAGAATTGCCAACACATATTTCAGCCGTACCTTTCGACACCGACCCAAAAGCATTGAGATCATGCTGCCTGGCGACATCAATGATCACTGCAACCGCTTTTGCTCGGTCCTGCTCAGCAAAGGATTCGGTTCCTTTTACGTAGGTCTTTACTCTCTTGTACACGCTGCCACGGATGCTTGGTAGTGAAACGAAATCCTTATTTTCCTTCTGAAAGCGTGCGATATTCTCTGCCCAGCCCAGTGTCTCCTTTATTTTTTTGAGGTCAAGGGAGTTGGTAGAAGCAATGCCTAGCTTCTTTCCGAACACAACTCTGATTGCTATGCTACTATTTGATTCACCGACATTCTGATGAATGTAGTTATTGGCAAAACGCGTGAGTGCTTGCTCATGATTAAGTAGCGATACTTCAACCTGATCTGCCTTGGATTGTTTTATTACAAAATTAACAATTCTTCTTGCCTCTCTTTTTCCGATCATGCGACTCCTTTCCTGCAGCATAGCATGTATATTCTACATGAAATAGATTGCTAGTCAATGAATATTTATTATCACGTGTCCGTAGTTACAATGCGCATAACAGTCCTGGCATCTGCACAGCCATCAGGTGAAACTCACCCTATCTGCTTATTCTACGGTTATCTATAAATGTTCACCCAGCATCTTGGCGCCGATCAGTATGAGCATCACGCCCCCGACGATCCGTACTCTGGTCTTGAAGAATACACCCAATTTCTTACCCAAATAGTAACCAAGAACAGAAAGCATGAATGTAACGATCCCGATCACAAAAATCGTACGCACGATGGGTACTTCCAAAAATGCAAAACCAACGCCAGCCGCCAGTGCATCAATGCTAGTGGCAACGGACAGGAGTAAGAGAATATGAAAATCGAGTGGGTTCATTGCAGCCCGTTGTGAGTCAGGCCGCAGTGATTCATAGATCATATGGACACCAATAAGCGTGAGCACGACAAACGCCACCCAGTGGTCAAAACTGCCGATAATGTCTCTGAATAGAGAACCGGCTCCCCAACCAATCAAAGGCATACCGCCCTGAAAAAAACCAAAGAATGCCCCGACTTTCAGGGCATGCCTTATTCTTATCTGTCGGGCAACAATGCCGCTGGTCACTGCTACTGCAAAGGCATCTAAAGCAAGGCCCAGTGCCACGAGAAATGCCGTGAATAGATTCATAAATAAAAAGACACCTCCGTACTATGCACTCTCAAATCAATCCCTCACGCATGGAAGCGAAATTTGTTCGGTATCTTGATTGATTTTTATCGTGTCAGTATATCGTAATTTTGCTATATGTCAATATTTATGGATCCGCATCACGCGGTTCAGCATCCGGTACCTTCTTGCCCACGGTCATAACAAAAAAAATGCTCGAGCCATCAACTTCATCGACCTGCAACCTGACAGCCATATGCTCTGCAATGCCGCGAAATTGTTCCGTACTACAAGTGGTTGCGGTAAAACCATCCTTGCAGACTATGTTACCATCCTGTGTTCTGACGTAATCGATCTCACCGATGAGTCCGGCGCTGGATTGAAGCTCAAACCACTTGAGGCGTTCCGCCCAAATACTGGGTGAATAACTTGAGAAAAAAACAGTCCCACCTTCCTTGACCACACGTACACTCTCGCTTACGAGCAATTTCTTATCAGCATGAAAAGCCGAAATACCGTTTTGAATACAAATCACGTGATCGAAAGTACCGTCTGCGAATCCCAATTGCGTCGCATCCATTACCGAGAGGTGGCAATTCCTGGCACGCTCGAGGAAACGTTTACCAAATTCAAGATTTGGCAGTGAGATATCTATTCCCAATGCCCTTTCAGATATTGCCGCCAGCGGCTTGAGAGCTCGTCCATATCCACATCCCAGCTCAAGCACGACGGCGTTGGGTCTCATCCTGCGCGTCACGTACTCTATTTCAGCTTGAAGGTACTGCTTAATACGTGGCGGAGCGAAATCGTAGCATTGTTTCAAACGATTGCCGTGCAATCTGTCGCGGTAGTATCCAGACACAGTGTGTTCTCTTGCCGGTACCAGCCTTCCTGATATTCTACATTAATTCGTCAAGCCATCCAGCCTTCTTGACCAACCGGCACCGGAAGAACTTACCCAGATCAGCAGGATCTTTGGCCTGATGGTATTTGAAATACATATGATCGTTCCGTATACCCAGGATCTCGATCTTGCCCGTCTTATGAGACATGACGTAACGGAAACGCTTGCTCGGACCATCGAGCATCTTCTTTGCCCTCTCGACCAGCTCGAACCCCCTGCTGAGCGACAGCTGAAAATTGTGCTTCACGCGCTTTACAGGCCGGCATTGGAAAACATAGTATGGCTGAATACCGACCTTCAATAATTCCCTCTGGATCGTGGCGAGGACCTCAGGTTGATCATTGGCCCCTTTGAGCAGGACGGTCTGATTGCTGACTGTGACTGATGCGCGCTCAAGGGCGTTCACGGCAGCGACCGCCTTTGGTGAGATCTCACGTGGATGATTGATATGCGTCACTATGATTATTCTCTTCTTACGCAGTGAATAGTACCTCAGTACAGCCAAGAGGCGCCGGTCGTGAAGGATCCGATCCGGTAATGTAGCGATGATCTTGGTTCCGATCCTAATAAAATTCAGATGGTCGACGGTTGAAAGTCTTTCCAGGAAACGTTCTAATATCTCTGTGGAGAGAATCATCGGGTCGCCGCCGCTGATCAAGACGTTCGTTATTTCTTTATGGACCTCAATATACTTAGCCGCGTCATTGAACCGCCTCAATATCTCG
>JBFEPB010000121.1:0-5304 GCA_041550295.1 bacterium
CGGGTTATCTTCTCGAATACTCCCTTGCCGCGGCGCCGCTCTGTGACGTTCTGCATGCCCTCGACCGATATTGCCGGCGTGATGTTACCGCAATCGTGGAATTGCTCAGCGACCTTGTCGTTTATCAGGGTGCCGTTCGTATACATCAAGAAAAGCGAGTCAGGGTGTTCCCGGTAAATATCCATGATTCCTTTGCCTTTCCAGCGATACATCAATGGTTCGCCGCCGGATACGGTGACAAAACGGGCACCCCAAAATTCCCGCATTTCTTCGATGACCCTCGTGAAGATATTGTAGTCGAGCTGGTCCTTTTCTGAGGCCGAGTTCGCATAACACCCGCGGCAGCGCAGATTGCACCGCTTTGCCGGAGAGATGACCATGAATCCGGGTGGATCAAAGCCGAATTTTGCCCTGAACTCGATCTCTTTCCTCATCCGCAGGTCGCTCAGTATTGCCTTATTTACTACTGTGGTCGCGAACCTGGAGGATAATCCCATCTTCAGGCTTGAGTAGGTCATAGCACGTAGCATGTAGTATTTATCGTCGATGACGCCGGGCCAGGTGACAGGTCCAGGGACACGATTCACGGCGCCTTTGATTCCTTTCTCGATGACAGGAAACAACAATTTCTTGAAGACCATTGTATCTGCGGTGGCGAACGCGAATTTCAGCAGATTCGTTACAAGCAGGTTATTGAGTTTTATTTTCGACTCATCTTTCATACTAGAATATTATATGCACAATGCATATCGAGTCAACGGATATGCTTTTCACATCAGGCTTCTTTGCCGCGCCACTGTACGGCGGAAACGTATCTTTTCGCTGTGTTGATCAGGGTATCAGCCTCAGATTTTGATATTGTAGGCATGTCCCGGTATTCTTTCTGGTATGCATTTTCCGGAGCATATTGCTGCAAGAACCATCGTTTCGCTCCGCGTATGCTCTGACCAATCTCGGCAATGATTTTTTCGTCGATGATACCGGGTACGCATGTGGTACGGAATTCGTAGTCGACTCTATTATTCATGAGAATGTCAATCGATTGTCTTATTCTTGGTATTTGAACCTTTTTCGCCGCTGCTATGTCATATCTTTGATCAAGCGGTGCTTTAATGTCCATTGCCACATAGTCAACCAGATCGGCGTCGATTAATGCCTGAAGAATATCTGGAAATGCGCCGTTAGTATCGATCTTAATGAGAAAGCCCAAATCCTTGATTCGGCGACTGATATCAAGGATTTCATTTGCGTATACGAGCGGTTCACCGCCAGTGAGTACGACGCCGTCGATCCAAGATTTCTTCATAAGCAGATTTCTTTCAATTCTGGTCCACTCGATCTCGGGAAATTTCTCTGGGCACAGAAGCAGTTCCCAGTTTTGACAGAAAGGACACATGAAATTACACTTGTCGAAGAACAACACTGTCGTCAATTTGCCGTCCCAGTCGACAAAAGACGTTTCGATCATCGCGCGTATCATGTGACTTAACTCTCCTTGTCCGTTGGCTTTGATTCTTCTGTTTCTTTTAACACCAACCGGACGACCTCTGGTATGCTTTTTGCAACATCTTTTGTACATTCTTCACTGAATGATGCGTTGTCTTCTATCTCTACCGCATAAATGTCGATTTGTTTGGGTATTTTGAGTTTGAACTTCTTGCCTAATTGGAGCGCAGTCAAGAAACTGATCCCGTGAGATGAGAATGGGGTCTCCTTTTGGTTGGAGCGCCTCTTGATCCTGTAAATGTCGCCTGGCTTACCGCTCTCCGTCTTGACCGAGTCGATGAAGATCACCCGTTGATAGCCAATGATCTCATCTAATATCGCGACTCCGTCAATGCTTCCCCATTTCACGTCGATCAGCGGATCTTTGATCTGCCGAGCTATTTCTTCCGCCACTTTGATGCCGACCGAATCATCACAGCGATACGGATTTCCTATGCCGTATATCAGGATTCGTTTCGAAGCATTCATACGGACCAAGCAAGATTTATTTCAAGTGACAACCATTACGTGCCGCTAAAATTACTTCGGGCAGCAAGGAATTATTTCTTCTTCGAGTATGACTTAGCTACTCTTTTGAGTCAATGCGTTTTTATCGACTTGACGATCTTTTTTCCGCTATCGTAGATATTTATTTCGAGCGGCACGCGGCCATCAACCGTGTGTGTGGCGCAGGCAAAGCAAGGATCATAAGCGCGGAAGGCCATTTCAACCATGTTGAGCAGGCCGTCATCGACTTTTCCGCCTTTGATCAAACCACGTGCGGCCTTCTCTATTGACATGTTTATCGCCGCAGAATTATTCACTGTCGCGACAATGAGATTTGCTGCTGTCAGTCTGCCTCTTTCATCGGTCTCATAGTGGTGGAACAATGTGCCACGCGGTGCCTCGATGACGCCGATGCCCTTTTTCGGGATTTGAAAATCCATGTTACGGACGTTAGGATCCAGTATTTCAGGATCATTTATCAGTGTCACCATGCTCTCTGCAGCCTGCATTGCTTCGATCAAACGCGCCCAGTGCGTGGCCAGGGTGTTATGCACGGGTTTGCCGCCCAGAGTCTCGTAGAATTTCTGATAGTGCTCCTGAGCAAGTGGCGTTGCCATGCCATCAGATGCATTTAACCGGCCCAATGGCGCAACCCGGTAAACACCGCTGTCCTTGCCGTCCACAAATCCTTTCCAACCGATGTTCTTCAGATAGGGGAATTTAATGTATGTCCATGATTCAACGCCTTCGGCAATGTGGTTCAGATAGTCCTCTGCTTTGAACTTGGCGAATTCTTTACCATCTGGATCAACGACCCGGACCAATCCGTCGTAGAAATTGACTTTATTGTTATCGTCCACGAGACCCATATAATACGTCTGGTGTTTGTAGATATCGCCCACTATCAGGTCGACATACGCTTTGTTCTTCAAGACAATATCGTCAAAGGCTTGTAGAGTGAATTTGGCGAATTCTACCGAGTCCTCGGCTGTCTTCTTGAACTCCTGCTGCATTTCCTTGGTCATTGGTTTGGAGACACCGCCAGGCAGACAGTGCACTGGATGCACTACCCTGCCGCCCATGGTTTGGATGATGTTCCTTGCACGTTTGCGTATGTCGATGACTTTCTTGCCTGCCTCGAGTCCGACCTTGCCGATAACGCCGACAACGTTTCGTTCTGCCTTTGGTGCTGCCGGGCCGACGATGAAGTCAGGACCGCCGAGAAAATAGAAGTGCAGGTTGTGGTCCTCAAACATGAACGTGTTATAGACCATTTCCCGTATTTTTCTTGCCGCAGGCGTGGGCTCCACGCCGTACAGCGCATCGAGTGCTTTGCCCGAACAGGTGTGATGGGTCGTAGGACACACACCGCAGATCGTCTCGGTAATGCGCGGCATCTCTTCGGCAAGACGTCCGATCGCGAACCGTTCATAGCCGCGTAACTCCGGTACTTGAAGGCAAGCGTGGGCAACATCCCCTTTGTCATCGAGAAAGATATCGATTTTTCCGTGACCCTCAAGACGCGTGATTGGGTCGATTGTGATCTCTTTGTACATGCTATACCCCCTGCTTCCGGTTGATTATTGAACTCGGTAATGAATACATGTAGAACAAGCCAATCGGATCGATGACCGACTTTGCGATTTTTTCAACTTCTGCTTCGTCATCCACATCGATTATCGAGGCAAGACCAGACAAGAATCGGGCTCCCATGTCCTTTACCTCCCGGGTTGGACCAAAACAACCGCGGCACGGCATATTGGCATTTATGCAGCGCTCGCCGCAGCCGCCGCGCGTGGCTGGGCCCAGACAGATAATGCCCTCAGCAAGAAAGCATTTCTCTGGATCCGCGATAACGTGAGATATCCTCTTTATGTCCTTGATAGCCAGCTTATCCGGCTTTGATTTGTTCCTTTCACAAGTTTCGCATAGCGCCTTATCGGACGTGAGTACAGAACCTTTGGCCGGCAGGTTGCCTTCCAGTATTGCAGTTATCGCTTTCATCACGAGGTCTGGCGGCGGCGCACAACCGGGCAGGTAGTAGTCGACATCAATCGTCTGGTCGAGGGTATGTACCGTATCGAATATTTCGGGAAGCGTTAGTTTTCCGTATTTCGTTTCGGTCACGGTTTGCGGGTAGACGCCTTTAGGATTTGATGTCGAAGGTGTATTTTTGTAGGCTGTTTCAAATATCTCGCTGCGGTTTGTTACATTAGCGAGTCCTGGGATGCCGCCGAGATGAGCACATGCCCCGTAGGCAACGATGAGTTGTGATTTCTTGCGCAGCAGCTCGGCAAGCCGCTTCTGTTCTTCTGTACGAATTGCACCGTTGATGAAACTAACCGCAAGTCCTTTATCCGGCAATGCCTCGACGTCGGAATATTTGAAATCCATGGCAACCGGGAAGAGCCTGAACTCAACTGCATCGACGACCTTCAAGATGTCTTCAGCTAGGTCGACGACTGATTCTTCGCAGCCACCGCAGGAGGCACACCAGTAAAATGCGACTAATGGCTTAGCCATTTGTTTCATCCTTTCTGCAAAACAGAACGTAAAGAATGTAAGATTATATAAATTTCAGTAAAAATTTCAACATCCTCATTATGATAATTTAGAATACTCGACATATGCTATTTTCCTGTTTTCATCCCGCATTTATTCATTTCCTCGACTATCTTTATGAATTTTTGTGCTTCATCTTTGCCTATCCATTCGAGTCTCACGCGATTCTTGTCCATCCCCATTGATTCCAGATTCATCCGAAGGATTGACTCACGAGCCTTGACTCTGAAATTGCCGCGTGCATAGTGACAGGCATCAGGATAACACCCTCCGATCAGCACACCACGAGCGCCCTTGTTCAATGCGAGCATGACATGGTACGGGTCGACCGCACCGGTGCAGGGAACGCGTACGATCTTGACGTTTTCGCCATACGAGAGCCTGTCCTGCGCGGCTCGTTCGGTCGCATTGTATGCGGACCAACGGCATAGTATTGCAAGTAAATCTCCTTCAGATACGAGCGTACGTATTTGTTCGTAGAGACCCTGGTGATTCCATCCTTCCAACTGGCTTGCGTAGGATGGGCAGGTAACGGAACAGACTCCGCAACCCATGCACAGTTCTTCATTGACCTTAATCTTGTCGTCGACTATCGATATCGCACTATAAGGACAGGTGCCGATACACATACGACATAGACTGCATTGATCCTCGTCCACCCTTGCCTGGGGTAATCTTGTTTCGATTGCATCTTGTCTTAACAAGTTAAGGGCTGAACTTGAGGCCTTACGTGCATCGATCAAGGTCTCA
>JBFEPB010000122.1:0-5259 GCA_041550295.1 bacterium
TCGAGTTTCGCTATGTTCATATTACCCTTGAAGTTGAAATCCTCTCCTGCCGTGCTTAGTTCACTGGCAAAGAGATTGAGTGCCTGCATCTGATTGGCTTCGATGTTTGCACTGGTAGTGTCAAAGTGCCCGTTGCTCGGAACGATAAGGTTCTTGCCGAGTTTGCCGATCTGTGTAAAAATCGCGTCCTCGCTGGCCCGGCCCTGATGGAAGATAAAAGCATTCGGTTCACCCGCCCCTGGTTCATTGAAAAAACTCTCGCCAAAGGTGCTGCGTATCTGATCCTTCAGCGCGAAATAACCTCGGTTGGATCCATACGCTTCGTCGCCCATGTGAAGCGCTGCCCACTGTGCGTTGGTCATTGTCGTCACACCGGAATCCGACAGCAGATCACAGCCTGTTATCATTTCTGATGGAAAGAAAAAGACATTGAGCCCGACCGCGCCCAGCACATCTGCCCGCTGTTCAGCAGTGTATGTTCTCTTCATTTCCACAGAATGGTTAAAATAGGGCCTCGGAGTCGAAGCGAGATTCCTTTCCTGCGTGAACCTGCTCAAGAGAGAATTGAGTTTCATAGCATACCCTTAACCATTGTTATCTTCGGTCAATGATTCATATAACAATTCAGAAACATCCTTGACCTCAATATCTAAATTCATTGCTTTGACAGTTTCTTCGAACATCTGAAGGCAATACGGACATGCCACAGCGATAACGTCTGCGCCCGTATCGACCAACTGTTTCACGCGTATGTCTGCCATGCGCTCACCTTTGGGCCAGTCTATCCAGAGTGCCCCACTTCCCGCGCCGCAACATAGGCTAAGATTACGCGAGAAATCTTCAACCTCCAGCAATTTCAGGTTTGGGATGCTCTTAAGGATACTCCTTGGGGCTTCATAGATACCACTCTGGCGGCCGAGTGTGCACGGATCGTGATATACTACTTTCTTGTTCAGGTTCTTCTTCGGGACAAGTTTCCCACCCTCTATGCACTCCCACAGAAATTCCGTGGTGTGCTTCGCACTGAATTCGCCACCAAACTCCGGGTATTCCTTCTGAAACGTGACCAAGCAATGTGGTGAACTGACAAGTACAGTCTTCGCACCGGCCTCCTTGAAGTTGCCGATGTTGGCTCGAGCAGTTTCTTCGTAGATCTTCTCGGCACCAACCCTACGGATGGCTTCTCCACAGCAGTTCTCCTTTGAACCGAGAATGCCGAAAGAGACACCCGCACGTCTTAGCAGACCTGCCGCCGATCTCGCGACGTTCCTGATTCTGTTGTCGTACGCAGGCAAGCAACAGGCAAAATACAGCATTTCCATGTCTTCGGAGAAATCTCCTATCCCGAGTTCCTTCGCCCAGTCACCGCGTTTCTCCCGCGGTTCACCGAGCGGATTTCCCACATTATGAATCTTCTGGACAACAGATTTGAGATTCTCCGGGTAGGAGCCAAAATCCACCAGGATCCTTCGTGCCGACCGTAGGATGTGCGGCATATTCACGCCTAAAGGACATTGATCAAGGCAAGCCTCACAGCCGACACATCGGTAGATCTTGTCGACTTCCCTAGCCAGCTCATCCTTGTCCTCACTGCTTGCGATAAGACCGAGTAAGGTTTCGAGGGGAAACTTGAAGACGAGAAACTCATATGTGCCCACTTGAAACCAGGGACAGACGCTGGCGCACTTTCCGCATTGATAGCACTTGTAGGCATCAACCGCGCCCATTTCAACGAGGGCATCCCTGATCTCTGGATTTATCTCAACGACTATGTTCTTTTTATTCGCCAAGGATAACCTCCACCATTCTTGACATCTGCTTTTCGACCAAATTCTTCTGCTGTGATGCTCCGCTCGGACATGCCGCCACACAACAGCCACATCCCATGCACAGTGCTTCATTTATTTTTACGATGTTCTTTTCTTCATCTATCTCTCGCGCTTCGTACGGACACGTAACAACGCACAGTTTACAGCCGCTGCACATGTCCTTATCGACCACGACGATCATTGGTTCAGCGGTTAGCTCCTTCCTGGAGAACATCTCGAGCGCCTTAGAAGCTGCCGCCGACGCCTGAGCAACACTCTCGGGAATATCTTTCGGTGTCTGGGCACAGCCCGCGAGGAAGAAACCAGGCACGAGTGATTCAACCGGACGCAACTTTGGATGAGCCTCGTTGAAGAACCCATGGACGTTCGTCTGTATCCGGAGTTTCTTGGCCAATTCGGACGTTTCCCCTGAAGGCACCACAGCCATCGATAATACTACCATGTCACACTTGACCTTGAGAGGACGTCCGGTCAGCGTATCTGTGCTCCACACAACCAAATCTTTGCCTTCTTTCACTACACGCGACGGTTTGCCCCTGATGTAGAGGACATGCTCTCCTTCCTTTGCCCGCATGAAGAATTCTTCATAGTCCTTTCCTGCTGTTCTGACGTCTATCGAAAATACTACTGCTTCGCCCTCGGGCACGCGCTCCTTATACAATAGAGCATGTTTCGTGTTGTACATACAGCATATCTTTGAACAATACGGGAGATGATGTTCTGGATCGCGTGAACCGACGCATGATACGAAGGCGATTCTCTTTGGTACGCTGTTGTCGGAGGGTCTGCGAATCTCACCTTGCGTGGGTCCGGAAGCCGACAGCAGTCGCTCAAACTGGAGACCATCTATCACATCTTCATACCGACCCGCACCGTATTCACGGAATTTCTCGACCGGGCACAGCTCGTAACCGGTGGCAACGATCACGGCGCCAACCTCTTCTTCCACCAGTTCATCCTCCATGCCGTGTAATATGGCATCTTGCTGACAGGCCTTCTTGCACTCACTGCATTCGGTGCACCCACCGCAGGCAAAACAGCGCAAAGCTTCGGTCTTAACCTGCTCAGCAGTCAACCCCAGGTTCACTTCATTGAAATTCCCGGACCTCTCCTCGGCAGACAGTGTTCGTGCGTCCTGCCGCACATTATCTTTGATGGTTCTTGGCAGGGGTATATCTCTTATTGGCAAAGGCCGCGAACGGTTCGTAGACATATCAGCGCCATTGAGATAACGGTCGATGGAAATCGCTGCCTCCTTACCATCAGCGATTGCCCAGATCACCGTATCTGGTCCGCGCACCACATCACCGCCCGCAAAAATTCCCGGTACAGAAGTATGTTTTGTCATATCATCAACGATGATACTGCCCCACTTACTCGTCTTTATCTCCGAACCTGCCATGAGGTAGGACAGATCGGGTGACTGCCCTATGGTCACGACGACAGAATCGACGCCGATCGTGAAATCAGAGCCTGGCACAGGTTCAGGACGCCGGCGTCCGGATTCATCAGGGATGCCGAGTCGCATCCGTATGCACCTCATCTCCTTTAAGGTGCCGTCAATACCGTCAAAAGACGTCGGTGCAGCAAGGAATCTGATCTTGATACCTTCCTTCATCGCCTCTTCGATCTCATCCGGATCAGCCGGCATTTCCGCAAGAGAACGTCTGTAGACAATCGTCACTTCTTTTGCACCAAGCCTCAAGGCCGTGCGCGCAGCATCGATGGCAGAATTACCGCCACCGATCACCGCAACATGGGATCCTACTTCGATCTTGCCCTCAAGATTAGCACGGCGTAGGAAATCGATGCCATAGTATACGCCCTTTAGGTTCTCACCGTCGACTTCCAATTTCCGTTCTACATGCGCGCCGCTGCTTAGGTACACTGCATCAAAACCATTCTTCAAGAGATTTAGCGGATCTTCGACCCTCTGCCCTGTCACGATCTCTACACCCCATGATTTGATGTAAGCGATATCCTGCTCAAGCATCTTCCGCGGCAACCTGAATTCAGGGATACCAGTTATCAACATTCCGCCGACGACTGGCAGCGCTTCGAAAACCTTTGTCTTGTATCCACGCTTCGCAAGAAAGTAAGCGCAGCTCAATCCTGACGGGCCGGCACCAACCACCGCTACTTTTTTCTGACGCTGTTCTGGCTCATCATGCGGTGGTAGCTGCTCTTCAACGTCGGAAATGAATCGTTTTATCGCCCTTATCGACACGGCATCCCCAAACTCAGCCCTCTTACATTCTGATTCGCACGGATGCGTGCACACACGCCCGCAAACCGAGGCAAAAGGATTATCTTCCCGCTCAAGAGCTAGTGCCTCCTCGAACTTACCCTGAGAAGAGAGCGCTACATACCCCTGGACGTTTACGCCAGCCGGGCAACCCGCACGGCAAGGAGGTATGCCTCTTTTGTCAATGGTGTAGACATTGGGCACAGCTTGAGGGAACGGTCGATAAATTGCTTTTCTCTGTGAAAGACCCGCATCAAATTCGTTTACCATCAGAACAGGACATGCCGGGTCGCAATCCGAACAGCCATTGCATTTGCCATTATCAACAAACGAGGCTTTTCTTCTTATCTTCACCCGGAAATTGCCCACCGAACCCGCTACCTCCTCAACTTCTGAGTATGTATAGAGCTTTATCTTCTCATGGTGTGAAACATCCACCATCTTAGGCGTGAGAATGCACTGTGAGCAGTCAAGGGTAGGAAAAGTCTCTGACAGCTGAGCCATATGACCCCCCACCGACGGGCTTTTTTCAACCAACACCACCTCGTAGCCAGAATTGGCAATATCAAGCGCTGCCTGAATGCCGGCAATGCCGCCGCCGAGCACGAGTGCCCTGGGGGTAACGGGAAACTTCGCCGGTTCTAAGGCGTCATTGTATTTAACCTTCTCAACTGTTGCCTTTATGATCTCGCCAGCTTTTCTCGTCGCCTCCTTACTGTCAGCGTGGATCCAGCTACACTGTTCCCTTATATTAGCCATTTCCAAGAGATACGGATTCAGGCCGGCTTCCTGTATGGCGCGGCGGAAGGTCACCTCGTGGAGCAAAGGGCTGCATGAGGCAACTACGATCGCATCAAGGTTCTTCTCCTTCAACTTTTCCTTAATGATTACCTGCACAGGATCTGAACACATATATTTGTAATCCTCGCAGTGCTGAACACCAGGATGCGCATTTATCTCCTTGACCAGTTGTTCGATATCAACATTAGTACTTATGTTCCTCCCACAGTGACAGATGAAAACGCCTATTCTCTTCATAGTTATTTCTTCAACTCCAGCACTTTGTTCTTCAATACCGGTAAGACCTTAAAAAGATCATCAACAATACCATAATCAGCCTCATTGAATATCGGCGCGTTCGGATCTTTGTTGATGGCTATTATGATGCCGGAGTTCTTCATGCCA
>JBFEPB010000123.1:0-5259 GCA_041550295.1 bacterium
ACGTCCACCACGTTGTATCGGGCTCCGGCGCCCGCATAGTCAAGCACGAAGAGCCGGGTCAGGTCTTCATCATCAACATACAACGCATCGAAAAATCGCGGCAGGACAGGAACCCTTTGCTGCATTGCCGATATGTCTTTTTTCCTGGTCGTACGCCGGGCAAGGATCTGAAATGGAACCACCCTTCCTTTTTCATCCGTACCGATTGCCTCACCGTCCAGGATGAAGCGATCTATTGGCAGTTGTTTGGCCATATCCACCAGATCTGGAAAATGATCGCTGATGTCTTTCAAATGACGCGAAAATAGCCTTACCCGGTCTCCCCTTCGGTGCACTTGTATCCGGATGCCATCCAGTTTGTACTCCAGTGCAAAATCGTCATTGTCTGCAAATATCTCATCGAGTGATTCGGAGATTTGCGCGAGCATGGGTTTGACCGGACTGAAGATCTGCACACGTAGACCCTTCACGCCTGCCATGCCACGTTCTCTCAAGAGGTTGAAAAGACCAGCAACATCGGGTTTCTGGAGATATGCTTTTTCAATCTCATTGTCTGACAATCCAAAGAATCTAGCGATGGCGATCTTAACCAAACCCTCACCCGCACCCTGTTGTGCCTCGCCTGCGATCAATGCGATCAGGTGCTTGCGTTCGGGTTTAGTGAGCCGTTTGAACAACGGGAAGAGAACTTCAACCTTGTCCCGCCCTCTGGCCTGGCTGGCCCTTTCGAGATAAGTGTTCACCTCTAGCAATTCGGGCGTACGTGTCGGCTGTGATCTTATTCCGTACAATTCATTCAGCCCCTTCCACGCCATATTGATCTTGCCCTGCATGATCTTCCCGGAAATATACGTGACAGCTATTGCGGCTTCGTTTTTCTTGAGCTTACGCAAAAAATCAATGATAATATCTATTTTGACATTGCGTGAACTGACCCTTCTCAACTTTTCTGAATATTGTGTTAGTGCTTTAAATCGCATGTACCCACGAAATCGCTGCGATCAGACAGATCATCACCTCACTACAACCACTTTCTCGGTCTGGGTCAGGTCCTTTGCGGTAAGGCAGACAAAGTATATGCCCTGAGAAACAGAACGCCCGTTCTCATCCCTGGCATTCCAAATGATGCGCTCCGTACCGCCAGCGATGTCCTTGTAACATCTGACCAATCTTCCGGCCGCGTCATAGATATTGATCTCTTCGATCCCTGCATTACCCAGAACGATGTTGAAGTTCGTGCGCCCGATCCTGGGAAGCACCTTTGCGCTCCGCGCTTCGTTATCATCGTATTCGGCGATCCCCACACCAGGTACACCGCCGCACAGGGCAAAGAAACGCGCGTCGCTAGTGAGTCCTTGCGTTCCTACCAGCACATCCTGATGACCATCAAAACTGATATCATCAACGGCGCGTACCGAATAGATCAACTTGCCCTCATTGTGCGACCAGATTACACTGCCATCATCGCCGCTGAAACAGTAGACGATCCCAGGGTTCTGATTTCCAGTTATGACGTCGAGTTTTGCATCACCGTCGAGGTCTTCAATCGCAGCCACAGTCCACACATTACTGCCGATCGGATATGCCCAGTGCACCGCCCCGTTCGAGGCATCAAGTACCTGAAAAGAGGTGCCGACATGGGCGACACCGATCCCGGGTATGTTGGGAGCGATAAGATTGCGGATTTCAGCCACTTTTGTCACCCAGCCATAGACGTAGGTTGCCCACACTCGCGCACCGTTTGCTCCACTCAGACAAAACACAGAATCACTCCAGGTGCCGGCGATCACCTCATTCCTGCTATCTCCATTCTGGTCAGGAATGACAATGACCGACTGTATGTCACCGCCACAATCATACGACCATAAAGGCGTATAGACCATGCCGCTCGAAGCACCACTAACGCAATAGACGGTCTCATCATAACCATTGCCCCAGGCACCGCAGATCGCATCAGGAATGTTGTCATTGTTAACATCAGGTATCCAGGCAACCGACCCGACTGCATCACCAATCCTTAACTGCCAGATGATCTGACCATTTGCCCCGGAGAAACAATACATGCTGCGCGGTCCTCCAGCCGGAAGCGAATTGCCGCCGATCCCGGCAAGCACCTCGCCGACATTGTCTCCGTTGATATCAGGCATTGGCTTTACCGAATAAACCCAGCCGCCTTCACCATCATAAGAGTGACTGTCATAGAACCATATTATGTCGCCCGTAATGGCATCGATGGCATACACGGTCCGGTCTCCCCATGCCGTGCCAAGTAGTATGTCAGACATGCCGTCACCGTTGTAATCATCACCCATTATAAGGCAATCGTCGCCCCACCCGCCGCTTGTATATATGCCACTGAAATTCCACTGTAAAACGGCATGGCCTGAACTATTGCCCCAGAATGTGTTCAGGTGTTTGACGATTGGTGCGCCCGCATCGTATGCCTCACAAGCAACATCATTTATTCCGTCCTGATTGATATCGGCGATACCGGCGACGCATACGACGTTGTCCGGAAAATCGTATGACCAGAGCAAGGCGCCACCGGGCAAGGTAACGCTATCTCCGGTAGCACTCAGCTGGATTATCTGAGGGCTTGCGAGATCATTGGAATGGATCATGGCTGACCCGCTATACGGCCCGATATTTTCCGGCCGTGTGATCAACTGGATTGATACCGTATCAAGACACGGCACGGACATTGGCAGTGTTACGTTGCCAGTAAAAAATAGCCCGCTGTTGAACGTAACACTATCAATGACCAGAGCCGGGTACCCACGGTTTACGATGCGCAGGTACCAATCATTCACACAATCGACGCGCACGCTACCGTAGTAATTGCTCGTTGCATGCGGTGCCAGATAAGGGCCAGGATAGACGCCACGGCCGCTGAGTGCGACATATGTCGTTTCATTGACCGGATCATTGCTGACAATCAACAGATTCGTGGAATAAAAAGAAAATGTATCCGGACCAAAAAAAACCGAAATGCTCGTGTCGGCGCCGTCAGCGATATCGAAAGGGAAAGTAAGCGGTGTAGTATAGAAAATATTGTTCAGCGTATAGATCGTATCTACGGTTAGTGTATCATCACCGATATTGGCAATGTTGAGCCAGAACGAAAACGAAGTATCAAATGGTACATACCCATAATTGTAGTTGCTCGGCGTTACTTCTATGTTCGGCGTTCCACCACCAGCGAGATCGATCTGGTATGCAACATGACCGGTTGGCGAAGTACCCTCGGCAACAACCCATAGGTAGGTACCGTCCCAGGCAAGACCCCATGGCCGATCTCCCGGTGAAGCCAAGGAATCAACTATCTGTTTCAACGCTACATCTATTTTGTATATACTATGTGAACCACCGAAATCGCCGTCATTGCAGACCCAGAGATATTGACCATCCCACGTAGCACCCCAAGGCTGAGGCAATTCGTATATATTCATGCTGTCCAACACCACACCGTTTGCTTTTTGTATCTTGTACACACGTCCGTTCGGATTGTAGTATACGCAATGCCATAGATCTGTTCCATCATTTGCTAAACCGGCCATAAATTCTTTGTGAGCAGGAAATGCGTGTAGACGTGCGCCGGTTATGGTGTCGATCCTATACACAGAGTCAGTGCCGCTGAGTTGGTCACTGACCCACAAATCACCCTGGTCAAATGCCAAACCATAACTATCCGCGTCGAGTTGCCAGCGCAACTTCTTGAGTATATTCCCATTACTCGGATCAATCTTAAATACTGTATCACCGTTCGCGCCGTACGCACCGCACCACAGATAATCGCCGTCCCAGGCAAGACCAGAAGCATTGTTAGGCGCGGTTATGGCATTGATCACGGTCTGCGCACTTGACATACTGCTGATAATTAATAGCAGAGAAATATAAATTCTCATAACATCCTCCCTTTTCAGTCGGATTATACCCTACGTATCAAAGAAGTCAATTGAAAACGAGTGACCGGTCTTAGAGACACCGGTGAATGTTAGTGGAAGACAACCTCTCCCTCTTGCATTTCCACTCTTATAGTACTGCCTTTCTTGAAACTCTTGGCCAGGATCGCCTTGGACAGCGGATTTTCGACCAGGCGTTGGATTGCCCGACGCAAGGGTCTGGCACCATATACAGGGTCAAAACCTTGGTGGGCCAGGTAATCCTTGACCGCATCGGAAAATACAAGTTCGTACCCAAACTCGGAAATATTCTTAGTAACTTTGCTTAACTCCCTACAGACAATTCCTTTTATTTCACCGAATCCGAGTGGTTTGAAAACTATTACTTCATCTATTCGATTCAGGAATTCTGGTTTGACGCTTCGCTGCAGGATTGCGTGGACATCCTTTTTCGTATTTTCGTAGTCGAACTTACTCTTTTGCAGGTTTTCGGTGATAACCTCGCTCCCCAGGTTCGAGGTCATGATGATGATCGTATTCTTAAAATCAACGGTTCTTCCCTGTCCGTCAGTCAACCGACCGTCGTCCAATATTTGCAGCATGATATTGAATACATCAGGATGGGCTTTTTCAAATTCGTCAAAGAGTATCACGCGGTATGGACGACGCCTCACTGCTTCGGTCAGCTGACCGCCTTCTTCAAAACCGACATATCCCGGTGGTGCACCGATCAAGCGCGAAACCGTGTGTTTTTCCTGATATTCGGTCATGTCAATACGCACCATCGCTTCTTCGGTGTCAAACAAAAACTGCGCCAAAGATTTGCTCAATTCGGTCTTGCCAACGCCAGTCGGACCCAAGAATATGAAAGAACCGATCGGACGGTTCGGGTCTTTCAAGCCGGCACGTGACCTTCTTATTGCATCGCTCACCGCAATCACGGCATCTTCCTGGTCAACTAGTCGCATATGAATACGCTCTTCCATTTTCAGAAGCTTGTCCATTTCCGATTCCATCATGCGGGAGACCGGAATACCGGTCCAGGTCGAAACGATGTGCGCGATGTCATCGGCCGTAACCATGTCGTCTATGCCCCGTTGTTTCATCCATTCGGCTCTTCGCTGTTTATATTCTTTCTGCAACTTCTCAGATTCATCGCGTAATTCAGCAGCCCTCTCGTAATTACGCACATCGACCGCCTCCTTGCCTTCGACAGTCAGTGCCTCCAGCCGTTTTTCCATCTCCTTTAGTTCATCCGGCATGGAATAAACCTCAATGCGGGCGCGCGCGCAGGCTTCGTCGATCAGATCGATCGCCTTGTCCGGAAGAAATCGTTCGGTGATGTAGCGGTCTGATA
>JBFEPB010000124.1:0-5223 GCA_041550295.1 bacterium
TGAATCCGACAAAGGAGTGCGGATCATCACCGACCCCTACAAACCAGGGTGCTTTGACGGTGGCATAAAATACGAACCAATAACCGAAACAGCCGATATCGTAACCATCTCGCACGAACACGACGACCACAATTGTACCGACATAAAGGGGAACCCCACCATTGTGCGCGGTGCCGGAATGAAAGAAACCAAGGGCATCAAAATAACCGGCACCGACGTCTTTCATGATGAGAGCGGAGGTACAGAAAGAGGCATGAACACGATATTCAAAATGACGATCGACGGAATGAATATCATTCATCTGGGCGATCTCGGACATCCCCTCTCAGAGGAGGATGTTACGAAGCTCAGCCCGGTTGATATTCTGTTCGTCCCGGTAGGCGGATACTTCACGATAGATGCCGTGATTGCAGAGGATACAGTAAAAAAACTTGGCCCCAAGGTCGTAATACCGATGCATTTCAAGACCGATAAATGTGATTTTCCGATCGCCAGCGTTGAGGATTACATAGATAACAAGAGTACAAAAAAGTTCGAAGGTGAAGTGGAGATCCGAAAACAAGACCTGCCTGATAGATCAGTGATCTACCTGCTCACTCCGGTTAATTGATTGTATTTGCATTAGGGTCGAGATGCTTAACACAGATACTTGAAGGATTGGGATAATATCAGAAATTTGTGATCTGAGGAACAAGGAGCGTACATGAGACAAATATCCAGCAGCAGTATCGTGGATACCGTGGCTAGACTGTGTATGGACGCAAATTACTTTCTCGGCAAGGATATGATTGGCACATTTAAGAGCTACCTTGAAAAAGAAGAATCAGAAACAGGCCGTGATATCCTGCATCAACTGCTCCGTAATGCCGAGATCGCCGAGAAAGAAAATGTGCCGCTATGTCAGGATTGCGGTTTCGCAGTGATCTTTCTCGAACTCGGGAATGAGGTATGCATCGAAGGCAGTATCGTGGACGCAATAAATGAGGGCGTTCGGAAGGGCTACGGGGAAGGATATCTGCGAAAATCCATCCTATCCGATCCGGTGAAGGGCAAGAACACAGGCGATAATACTCCCGCTATCATCCATACTACCTTCGTACCCGGTGATAAGATCAAGATCACCGTTGCACCCAAGGGTGGCGGCAGCGAGAATATGAGCGAGGTCAATATGATGAAACCCGCAGATGGCATAGAAGGTGTGAAGAAATTTGTCATCGACAGGGTGTTGCGTTCAAGTTCAAATCCTTGTCCGCCGGTTGTCGTTGGCGTCGGTATCGGCGGCACGTTCGAATATGTCGCCTTCCTTGCAAAGAAAGCACTGCTGCGAGATATGGGCGAGCGCAACCCTGACCCCTTCTACGCTGATGTCGAGCGGGAACTGCTGGAGAAAATCAACAACCTCGGCATCGGACCAATGGGTCTGGGCGGTCGGACCACAGCACTCGATGTGTTCGTCGAAGCATATCCCAGGCACATCGCATCATTCCCCGTGGCGGTGAACATCAACTGCCACGTCGCACGCCACAAGACCGCAATCATATGATGATTGCGACAACGTACTGCGGTAAAACGGTTCCAGTCGTATGAAATCGCTGCCGATAGCGAAATGTGCGTCGTCACCGTCCCACGACGAACGCAATCGGTCCTGAATTAAGGAGGATTCATGGATGAATCAATTAAGTTAACTACTCCATTATCTGATGAGGATGTACTGAAATTGAGGATCGGCGACCGGGTATTGATAACCGGAAAGATCCTGACCGGCCGTGACAGTGCCCACAAGAGACTATATGATCTGATCCAGAAAGGTGAGGCGCTGCCGGTCGACATCAAGGGACAGGTCATCTACTATGTCGGTCCGGCGCCGGCAAAACCCGGTTATGTCATAGGCTCAGCTGGGCCAACGACTTCCTACCGTATGGATCCATATGCACCCCTGCTCATGGAACACGGGTTGAAGGGTATGATTGGCAAGGGTGTGCGTTCAGAGACGGTGCGCCAGGCAATGGAGAAATACAAAGCGGTTTACTTTGCCGCAACCGGCGGTGCTGGTGCGTTAATAGCCAAGAATATTAAATCAGCGCGCATCATTGCTTATGAAGACCTTGGACCCGAGGCAATACGTGAACTCGAGGTGGAGAATTTCCCAGTTATCGTCGCCAATGACGCTTTTGGCGGCGACCTCTATGACGAGGGCATGAAAAAGTACCGGCGGTAATCCTACTTCCTGATCTTTATCTTAACGAGACACAATATAATGCCGCCAAATAGAACGAGGGCGGTAATAGCAAACATGATCCATGCGGATATTGGCATTAAGTTCTCCCTTTCTTCCTGTAGAGCACTATCGCAACACACACGAATGCAATGATCACCAACCAGCCTCCAAGGAACTCAGCGATTCGAGAATATCCTCCATAAGCTGCTTTCACCCTATCAACTACATTTGTGATGAATAATGCACCGACAACTACCGGCGTCAGATACTTTATACAGAAATCCCACCATTTCCCGATCGTAAAATCGGATTTGCTATTTGCATACTCGCGTATCTCATCATGTTTGTAGAACCAGCCCACGGCAACACACATCAGGATACCCACGACCAGAAGGCCAAAGTTGTTCATGAAGTAGTCGACAATATCCAACCAGTAAAGACCGCCGTTCGTCGTGTAGGTCAATCCGACGATGCCGGCGATGACCCCGAAACCGATATTCACGTGAATGCGCTTGAGCTTGAATTTTCCGATCAAGGAAGCGGCGCCTGCTTCAACCAGCGAAAATGCGGAATCAATGCCCAGAGTCAAAAGCATCAAGAAAAAAAGTACACCGAATACCATAGAGCCAAAGGGTAACAGCCGGATGATCGTGGGATAGGTCACAAAGGCGAGTTGCGGTCCAGATTGTACGACCTCGCTGACCGGCAGACCTGACTGATTTGCATAGTAGCCCAGGGTCGAAAATACTGCAAAACCGCCGATGAATGCAGTGGCAGCATCAGCAAGACTGACCAGAAATGCATTGTTCACAACGTCTGAATCCCTTGGCAAGAAGCTCGCATAGGTCATCTGTACGCCGAAGCCTATAGTGAGAGAGAAAAAGACCTGGGAATAAGCGTGAAGCCATACACGATAGTTCAGGAGGGCATCGAAGTTGGGTGTCAGGTAATATTTGAGACCTTCGAGCGCGCCGGGCAGGGTCAATCCCCGGACAACGAATACGAGCAGGATGACCCACGGAATGATCACCGTGAAGTAAACCACCTTGCCCACCGTCTTCGCGCCCTTCCAGATCGAAGCGACAATTGCAATCCAGGTCAGGCCTAGACCGAGCGCGATCATCCACTGCACAGCGCCGATCTGCAGCGGCGATTCTGATAGCTTAAGGAACTGATTAAAAAAGAAACCTTGAGTATCGGCACCCCATGCGAGATTGAACGAATACCGGAGGTAATTGAAGGCCCAACCCATGATAACCGCGTAGTAGGTTGCTATGCCAAACCCGACAAGCAGCGCGAACCAGCCCAGTATTTCAAACCCCTTTTTCAGACTCCCCAGCGCAAGAGGAGCCGGACTGCCGAATTTGTGACCGACCGAATATTCAAGAACCATAAGCGGTATTCCTGCGGTGAGGAGAGCGACGAGGAAGGGAATGAGAAACGCCCCTCCGCCACATTCATAGCATACATACGGGAAACGCCAGATGTTTCCCAACCCGATTGCCGAGCCTATCGAGGCAAGTACGAATGAGGTCCTACTCTGCCATAGTTCTTTCATGGGGGATTATACCGATATCCCGGATGGTGTCAATCGTATACTATTGACTTCTGCAGCATATCGGAATAGACTACTCAATGCGCGTAATTCTCCCTGAAATCAAGGAATTACTGTCTTCCAGACAGAAAAGGACTATTCGCAAAGTATTATCTTATTTCGAACCAGCCGATATTGCCGAGGCGTGGGCCGAATTCGATATTCACGAAAAACTCAAATTATTCAACATCCTCGATACCAGATTTGCCGCCGATATCTTTGAATTCCTAAAGGAAGACCAGATGGTCGAACTGCTGGATAACCTGTCGACCGAAAGAAGAGTTGCGATCCTCAACGAGATGTCACCCGACGACCGGACTGATCTCTTTGCAATACTGCCCACCGAAGAGGTCGAAAAATTGATCCCTTTACTCGACCCTGCCGAGCAGAAGAGAGCGCGCGAACTCCTTGCCTATAAGGGTAACACGGCAGGCGGGCTAATGACAACCGATTATATCACGGTGTCTGAAAACGTAAACGTCGCCAATGTGCTTAAGGAACTGAGAACAAAAGCGAAGGATATTGACTTCATACAGAATATCTATGTTGTCGATAAGGTAAATAGGCTACAGGGTATAATACCACTGAAAGACCTTCTGACCACGAGCCCTCAGCGCAAGGTAGAGAAGGTCATGGAGAGTTATTTCCCCAGTGTTGGCCTCGAGATAGACCAGGAGGATGTTGCCCGTGTATTTGAGAAATATGATATCCCGTCGCTCCCCGTACTGGATAAATTGGGACGTATCAAAGGAGTGATCACGGTCGATGACGTGATCGATGTCATCAAAGAAGAAACAAGTGAGGATATCTACCGTTTTGGTGCATCTGAAGTGACCGATCAATACCTTTCCGCAAGCCCTTTCAACATCGCGCAGAAAAGAGTAATCTGGCTCATTGTTCTTGCTCTGGCCGGCTTCATATCCGGCTCGGTGCTCGAACACTACTCGTATTTGCTTTCGAGCATCGTCACCCTCAGTTTCTTCATCCCGATATTGATGAATACAAGCGGCAGCGCGGGCACACAAGCCGCGACCGTGGTCGTACGAGGGCTCGCAACCGGAGAGATAAAGTTGCGTGATATCTGGCGCGTGGTGCGAAAGGAGTTTCTCATCGGGGTCCTGATGGGAGTCATAGCCGGGACCATCACCGCCCTGCGCGCACTGATCCTGCAGAGCGATGCCGTGCTCGGTTTCACCGTCGCGATCGCGCTGATAATAGCGATCGTGATTGCTACCTCGATAGGTGCGGTATTGCCAATCATCTTCAAAAAAATGGGGGTGGATCCAGCATTAATGTCCGGCCCGCTGATCGCGACCATACTCGATACCACGACCCTGCTCATATACTTCAACATCACGATACTCCTGCTCTACCGGTTCAGATGAAAGAGAAATATATCGTAGTTTACACA
>JBFEPB010000125.1:0-5222 GCA_041550295.1 bacterium
ACATAGCGGAAACAACACTAGCACAAATAGAGCTGAAAGTCAAGCAGATTATAGGCCACGTGGTTGACTTCTGCATCCCACACCGTATACTTATGGACATGAGTGTGAAAAAGGGAGAAAGTATGAAAAAATTTTTGGTTTTGACCGCATCATTCTTGATACTACTTGCCTTAAGTGGTTGTACAGAGCAGACAAATGAACTTACCGGCGATGGTATTGTCACCATCGGTATCTACGCGGACGAGCAGGCCTCAGGCATATGTTACATTGCTGCGGAAAATATGTTCCAATGGATGGGCTTCGAAACAAGACGTATCTACGCATCGACGCTGAATGAAGGCGATATCGAGCATATCGATGTTTTCTACTTTCCGGGCGGTGCATACGGCAGCGCCATAGATAGCGCAGGGCTGCAGCGGCTACGGGATGCCGTGGCCTCGGGACGCGGATACATGGGAACATGCGGCGGCGCGTATTTCGCTGCTTATCTGGGAGTATACGAGGGGGCGGTAACCGGCCCGATTCCAGGATTAGAGATAGAAATGTGCGAGGTTTATCTTATGAAGCCCCATCCGATAACCGATGACCAGCCAGCAAGCCTCTGGATAATGTATGTTAACAGCCCCTACTTCCTACCTGACACGGGCGCAGTGGTCGACACGATCGGGTTCTACAACGTGTCTGGTTATCCGGCGCTTATCGCATGCGAGTACGGTGCGGGCCGCGTGTTCCTAACCGGACCGCATCCTGAATGGGAAGAAGATGATACTCGTGACGGCGTGTCGGCCTATGATAGCTTCGATGACGTAGAATCTGACTGGCCCATGATGCGCAACGCCACGCGCTGGTGCCTCTTCGACCTCTAATCCCCGAGGACAGGCATACACTTTTTACACTTCTGCTAAAGCCCTGATCAGCACTCTATCCGTCGCTTGACACATCTCTGTTTTCCTTTACTATTGATGAACAAAATGGAGGTCCATTGTGCCCTATCGGATATCTAATTGTTTTTCGATCGTTATGTTTGTAATAATCAATGCAATGTTTTGCACAAATGCAGGTTTGGTTTTTGCTCAGGCAGGTGATTTTGAACTGGAGCCGTACAAAATACCCTGCAGTGAACACGGCATACAGGCAATCGTTTGGTCAGGAAGTAATCCCAAAATTAGCATCGGACAACTAGTCGCGTATTGCGGACCCATTTTATGGTTTTCTCCGGACGAACCGATCCTTGCAGGGGTTGAAGGTAGTGAAATACTCTTTCCTGAGCCCTTTCCTTTTGAAGAAGGTGCTGCAGCACCAGTTGTTTATTACCGCTTACGTACCATACTGATTCGTGAAGATGCCGACGGTCCAGCATACATTCCGCATCCGACAAACAAGGATCTCGGTGTACTTGATCTGTATCAAGCCGTCGGGATTGAAATGGACTATTTCTTCTATTACCGTGCTGAACACGGTATGGGTAGCCACGAGCATGACATTGAGTCAGTTCGACTAACACTACAGGTGTGGAGGCGAGATGATTGTCAGGATAATCGATACAATCTTGTCGTAAAGCGCATTGTAGGAAAAGCACATGGGGTTCACTGGTATGATAACATTCTTGAAGTTGACGAACAGGCAAAATTCCCCATGCACATTCTCGTAGAAGAAGGCAAGCACGCCAGCTGCCCTGACAAGAATGGTGACGGTTACTTCACTCCTGGCTACGATGTTAATAAGCGGGTAAATGACGCCTGGGGTGTGCGCGATGTGATGCGCACCGGCACCCTTTTTACCAGCAGTTATCAATCATGGATGACAAAGTTGCGAAGAAAAGAGCATCGCGTGTTCCCTCCTCTACCCGAAGACAGTCCGCTTCGCGAGGAGCACAGCGAGAACGGTGTCTATTCACCATTAAATGCTATCTATGTTCTTAGACCTTTCCCTTCTGCCGAAAATGCAAATCCTGGGTTACGTCCCTTTATTGCCGGGAAAGGCGACCCGAATTGGCCTGAAGAAAAGCCGTATACGGATCTCACAAGGCTTCAGCGTTGGGCAGCAGAAGCAGGCTCATTCGTGAAGTCTTTATCCATCGCCTTCCGCGCTGATGGCGACCTGGGCGTATCGATCATTTTTCCTTTCTTCGTCGTAAAACATCTCCAGGAGCCATTTGGTGGAGGTTGGGTTGTTAATCGCATCTACTTCAAAGACACGGAGATGAGGGATTTTGCCTGGACAGTACTCTACACTAAATCTGCTTCCCGCTGGATGGAGGGTTATTTTTCTGCTGGTTTCGAGTGGGATGAGGAATGGACTGACATAAACTTACTAGAGACCTTTGAGAGCACCAGGAATTTTGTGCTCGAAACCGGCGTGAAGTTCAGGGCAGATTTGTCAAATACTCCCATGAAATTCCTCACAAAAATAACTGATTTCTGGGGTCTCCGTCTCGGTATCAAGAGTACCGGTTTCGTAAATGTCGACAGACTGAGCTATGTAATTGAGATCGGCGCCGGCTCCTGGTAACCCCGGTTAGGAGGAGAAGCCGATGGACCAGCGCAGCTTCCATGGTTCGCCCGGAGCGTATACATAGAGAGGCAGATTCACCGAAATACTCAAACCGCCGAGCGGCAGTTGAGCAACAGTCTCCGCATTTATAACAACTCGTAGACCTACGTCAAAAGCAAAATCGTCATAGTAACCAATATCTGTAAAGATCCGCACCAGTGACCGTGCCGGAGTTTCAAGATTCAATGCGTAGATTTGATCGGATTTTATATGCAACGTCTGGTAGCCAGGCATGTTACCATCGCCAGGAACATGAAGGTGTTCTTGCGGCGAAAATGTTCCGGACTGATTAAAAAGCAGATCCGCGAACCAGTTTATACGTAACAATCCGTTTAAGAACAATCTGTGTTGATCTGGCGCGTCCCCGAAGATTTTTCCAACGAAAAGCCTTGCGTTGAAAGGAACGACAAATTCAATTGTCTTCCGGATATCAAAAGTAGTCTTGAGATACTCCCATTCACTTCCGATCGCATGATGTGCCAGGGAGATACCAGCTTCGACCTTTAATTGCGAATTCCGGAAGAGGAAGCGATTATCGACAAAGATATTTCTTCCTATCTCCCAGTCAATCGAGTCCAATCCGGCGTAAGAAGACAATCGGTCATAAGTGATCGAATTATTAATACCCACTTGACTATTCTTTTTGAAAGGTCGCTCCAGATCAGTCTTGAAACCAACATATACTTCGTCTCCACCTCGTGCGCGTGCAGCGCCGCACAAAAACCGTGCACGTACACCATCTCTGAACAGTACCGGAGTCTGATATCTGATGGAAGGATAATGTCTTTTGCTGCTAAATCCATAAATGTATCCTGAAGTAACTTGATATCCTCCCTTCACAAAATCAAAATCGGCGAATTTATCGCCGAACAGATAGAACCCGCCCACTACACCGTCATACGCATCATACCATAGGTAGGGTGTCCAGAGAAGTTGATATGTCGAAAAGGAAGGCCAGTCAAATGCGAAAATAGGCCTTATCGAGATATTTCTCGGCCAATAATTATTCCAGTAATCCGGATCCAGTGTGCTTTCAGTTGGGTCCAGTACCACGCTCTTAATGACGCCCAGACTATCAGATACTATAACCACATCCTTCCTTTTCTGACCATCAATGCGAAAAATTTGTTCTCCGAACTCGGTAGTGACGTGCAAATCAATAGGGATCATGAGTCTACCTTTGTTCTCAATCTCGATGCTATGTTCGGTTACACGATCCACTCCCCAATCGCAATAATATGCAGTATTGGCAAATGTATCAACGAGTGACGCCAGATCGTGCATGTCCAGGCTGCGACATGTTTCGATGAAATCCTCTGATCCAACGTTGTTGAACCTATATTCCTGATAATATCTTTTGATTACTCTATCGAACTCATTTCTACCATAAAGATTATCGAGGGTCAGGAAGAAAAGTGCTGGTTTTGATTTGATGTTGTTATCATACGCAATTGCCACCTCTGCATAGTCCGATGGCGGCTCCGACACCAACCTATCTAATTGGTTAGTCTGCATTATGTAATAGTACAAACGATGGTAATATCTCAGTGAAAACGGAGGTAACAAAGTGGTTTTTATGAGAGACCCGGATCTTCCGTACATTTCCTCCATGTACCGTATTGTCGCATAAGTAGCCAGCCCTTGTCCGAGCCACTCATTAGCTGATCCACGCGAACCAATAACCGCACCGAACCATTGCCTGCCGATCTCTTCGACGATTTCTGATTCAAACAACCTCGTCACACCATCCTCTCTCATATCAAGGATAACCATTTGCGGATGCGTGGTATTTCTCTCATGATAACCGTCAACGATATTAAGATTCTCATAGGGATAGTCATGGAACCATTGATTGAATATTGATAACGCATTGGACACATATCGAATTGTATTCTCACAATATTGTTCGTTCTTGTGCCTATAGAAAACAGACAGATTTATATTCTCTATTTTTCGTGTCTCAACAACGTAATCCCGGTCACACACCCACACAAAATCGCTGACATTCTCGGCAATGAAGCGGACGACCTTACGCTCTCCATGCTCAAACGCACCAGACAAAGTACTCACACCATCCATGGTCTCTGTTTTCGCTCCTTCAACATGCCTGCCCGTCGCGGCAATAACGTAGTCAAGTGGCAGGTCGATCGTAACATCATAACTGGCAAACTCACCGTACGCACCCCCCAACGGATGCAGCGGTTCGAGATGCCATCCTTCTTGGTCAAACACACATATTTTTGGGTACCAATAAATCATCTCATAGTGGCCGGACCGGTATCCGAACTCCCGCACGCCCCCGGGAATTGCAACAGAGAAATCGATCCCGAGGCTGATCGAATCACCCGGGAGTAACGGCCGTCGCAAGGGGACACTCAGTATTGTCTCCGCGACATCGAAACTCAACGCATCGCCATCACACTCGACGCTTTCCACAAAAATACCACCAAACGCATCCTGCGCCATTTTTGCGAATCTTCCATCACCCATTCTCTCTGCCTCGCGCGCGTAATAAGTTGCTTCACTACTGAACGCATTCGCGTGGAGATATAAATAGAGGGTGTCGAGCGTAAAAATCGAATTGTTGTGGTAGTTCATGCCAGCCGTGGCAGCGAGTCGATGTTCGTCAGTATCAAGCTCGGCAATTATCTCGTATGAAACACCTTGCT
>JBFEPB010000126.1:0-5146 GCA_041550295.1 bacterium
CGATGCCGGTGCAGTCATGCCCGATCATGCCCATCCTCATGAGCAGATCGTGAACGTGATAGAGGGCGAATTTGATTTTACAGCGGAAGGGAAGGTCTATCCAGCAAAACCCGGCTTTATTGCGATCGTCCCGGCGAACGTAACGCATGGCGGCAAAGCGAAAACCGCGGTGCGCATCCTTGACGCGTTCTACCCGGTACGGGAAGACTATCGCGAATAGATGTGAGAATTTCTGCAGATCGTCAATTAGGCCTGTTCTTGGGTCATGAGGTAAGGAGTAAACAGATGATATGCGGAGCTGTACAAGAAGGCATTCCGTATCAGTGGTTTCCTGGGATGAAGGTTAATGGAACCAGTTCGTTAATAGGATCCACGACCGGCTGGAGGTTCAGGAGAGGTGCGTTCCTAAATACTGCCCAGTGTAGGATTCTTTCACATGTATGATTTCTTCAGGGCGGCCAGCACAGACGACTCGGCCGCCTTCGTCGCCACCTTCAGGGCCGAGATCAATGATCCAGTCCGCACATTTTATCACTTCCATGTTGTGTTCAATGACGATCACGGTATTGCCCTTGTCGACCAGGCGGTTAAGTACTTTAAGCAACAGTTTCACGTCCTCAAAGTGTAAACCAGTGGTCGGCTCATCGAGGATGTAGAGGGTCCGGCCGGTGGCAATCTTGGAGAGTTCCTTGGCCAGTTTGATGCGCTGTGCTTCGCCGCCAGAAAGTGTTGTAGCTGATTGCCCGATTTTGATGTAACCCAATCCCACGTCATTGAGTAACTGCAGTTTTCTCTTTATCTGCGGTATATTCTTGAAGAAGTCCAGCGCTTCAGAAACCGACATGTGCAGAATATCGCTGATGTTCTTACCGCGGTATCTGATTTCAAGTGTTTCGCGGTTGAATCTTTTTCCCACACATGCATCACAGGTTATATGCACGTCTGGCAGGAAGTGCATTTCGATCCACAAGATACCATCGCCCTCACACTGCTCGCAGCGACCACCGGGTACGTTGAACGAGAATCGTCCCGGCCGATAGCCACGGACTCGTGATTCGGGCAGTTTGGAAAAGAGTTCGCGAATCGGAGTCCAGGCACTCGTATAGGTGCCGGGGTTTGAGCGCGGGGTTCGGCCAATCGGTGATTGATCGATATTGATGACCTTGTCGATTTTGTCCATGCCGGTAATTGTATCGTAGGCACCGGCCGGGTAGCGGGAAGAATAGTACTCCTGGGCCAGGGCGCGGTACAGGGTATCGACGATGAGTGTGGACTTGCCCGAACCTGAAACCCCGGTGATGACAACGAACATACCGAGCGGTATTTCAACCTCGATCGATTTCAGATTGTTGGCGCGGGCGCCCTTGATCGTTATCTTACGACTTGAAGCCGGTCGGCGCTGACCCGGTATTTCGATGCGCTCCCTGCCGCTCAGATAGCGACCCGTTATTGACCTTCTGTTCTTCTTTATTTGTTCAGGCGTACCGGTTGCCACTACCCTGCCTCCCTGGACTCCGGCCCCCGGACCAAGGTCGATGATGTGGTCGGCATCGAGTATCGTTTCCGCGTCGTGTTCGACAACGAGTACGGTGTTGCCCAGATCGCGCATTTCCTTAAGGGTTAACAAAAGCCTTTTGTTATCCCGGTAGTGGAGCCCGATCGATGGTTCATCGAGAATGTAGAGAACGCCGACCAATCCCGAACCAATCTGCGTGGCCAGACGTACGCGCTGTTCCTCGCCGCCGGCCAGGGTCTCGGTCATGCGGTCAAGGGTCAGGTAATCGAGGCCGACCGAATTCAAGAAACCTAGCCTTCGTTCGATCTCCTTTATTACCTCTTTACCGACCTGCATATCTTTCGTACTCAATTTCAGTTCTGAAAAATATTCGAGGGCGATTTTTATCGACATTTTTGTGATCTGGGCAACATTCTTATCGCCAATCTTTACGGCCAGACTTTCCGGACGCAATCTCGCACCATGACAGACCGGACAGGGTGTGAACGTCATATAGTCTTCAATTTCCTGCCGCATCATTTGGGACTTTGTTTCTCGATGACGTCTCATCAATTCGGGTACGATGCCCTCGAAATGCTCGTCAAATTCTCCATGGCCAGTGCCGTCACTGCGCCGGTACTCAACACGGATCAGAATGTCTTCTCCGTAGAGCAATGCTTTTCTCACCTTTGCGGGCAATTTGCAATATGGCGTACCCAGGTCAAAGTTGAGTTTCTTTGCCAGCGCTTTGAGCAGAGAAGAACGCCACCGGCCTGGAACACCATACGGTTCGATCGCGCCATCCCTTATGGACATCTTCTCGTCGGCAATGACCTTGGCCGGGTCGATCTCCATCTTGAACCCCAGCCCATCGCAGTGTTCACAGGCGCCGTATGGTGAGTTGAAACTGAACATCCTGGGCGACATCTCTGGATAGCTTATGCCGCAGTGAACACAGGCGAGTTGCTGGCTGAACGTGCGTTCATCCTTATTATCGGCTAATATTTTCAGAAGGCCACTGCCTTCTTTCAGGCTAATCTCCACCGAATCGGCGAGACGTTTGCGCAGGCCCTGCTTGATGATGAGCCGGTCGACCACTATCTCGATATGGTGTTTCTTGTAGCGTTCGAGATCAGGGACATTCTCGATGTCATATACTTTTCCATCAACCCTTGCGCGGACATAACCGCGGCGCTTGAGATTGGTTAGCAAATCCTTGTACTCGCCCTTGCGGCCGCGTACCACCGGGGCGAGGATTTCTACCCTGGTTCCGGCTGTTAAGCCGAGTATCGTGTCAACAATTTGGTCAGTGGTTTGCGATTGTATTCTACGGCCACAATTATAGCAGTAGGGAATACCGATGCGGGCAAATAGAACCCGTAGGTAGTCGTAAATCTCGGTTACAGTGCCGACGGTGGATCTAGGATTCCGGGCGGCACTGCGCTGCTGGATCGCGATAGCCGGAGAGAGGCCATCTATTTCATCGACATCAGGTTTATCCATCATGCCCAGGAATTGCCGTGCGTATGCAGATAACGACTCCACATAGCGGCGCTGGCCCTCGGCATAAAGGGTATCGAATGCCAGTGATGATTTGCCCGAACCGGACAGTCCGGTTATCACGACAAAGTTGTTCCTCGGGATGACGACATCAATGTTTTTCAGGTTATGTACCCTGGCTCCTCTGACTTGGATGCATTCGTTTTTTCGTTTGGGCATTCACTATATTATACGGTGAAATAGTTAAGTCAAGCGCAACCGAAAAACCACAACCGGGTAGAGAGACACAGCAACAGAATAAAGTTGACGCCCCGTGCTTTTTGAATATAATTGTGTGTGCGAGCGTCACTTGCCTTCTTGTCACTCTGCTTACTGAGCTGCGCCCCAAACAGTAGTGGGGTGATCATTGCCGGCTCGACTTCGGTACAACCCTTCATCGAGAAAGTCGCCGAACATTTCATGGAAAAATACCCTGGTATAAGAATAAATGTGCAGGGCGGCGGTTCGACCGCTGGCATTCAGGCGACCCTTAATGGAACATGTGATGTCGGTGCGAGCTCGCGCAATCTGAAGCCAAGCGAAAGAGGACTGAAAGTCATACTCATTTCCCTTGACGGTATTGCCGTTATCGTGCATCCGGAAAATGCGATTGCAGAACTCACGGTCGAGCAGATCAGGGATATCTTTGCCGGAAGGATGACGGACTGGGAGGAACTCGGCGGTTTCAAGAAAGAAATAATCCCGGTGACCAGAGAAGAAGGGTCGGGTACCAGGGCATCTTTTGAGGAGATGATTATGGGTGAGGAAGCGATTAGCGATGCGTGTCTGGTGCAGGATTCCAATGGTGCGGTGCGGGAGATAATCGCTACCACTCCACAGGGTATTGGCTACATTTCAGTCGGCTTGGTCGATGAGCGGGAAAAAGCGATTGCGATTAACGGCGTGAAACCGACGATCGATAATCTCTTAACGGATAGATATCACTTTTCAAGACCGTTTCTTCTGTTGGTGCGGGAAGAACCCAGCGGTGAAGCAAAGAAATTCATCGACTACACATTGTCACCAGAGGGCCAGGAAATTCTTGCCGGCAGCGGTTTGATACCGGTGAACAGAGTCACGGCTGACTGATGAAAGACAAGATTGCTGAGAAAGTACTGCTCGTTGTGGCACTCTCGGCGATACTGTCACTTGTCCTGATCACGTTTTTCATATTTCAGCAAGGTATTCCATTGATATTCAAAGCTGGATTGGCGAATTTCCTGTCGATAAAATGGGCGCCGACCAGCGGTAGTTTCGGTATTCTATCAATGGTCATCGGTTCGCTTCTGGTGACTATCGGCGCACTTGCCGTAGGCATACCTTTTGGTCTAGCCGGCGCGATCTTTCTTGCCGAATTTTCATCGTCCACCATTCAAAAAACGCTGAAGCCGATAATCGAATTGCTGGCCGGTATTCCATCCGTGGTTTTTGGTTTCATCGGCATAGTAATATTGGTGCCGTTCATACGGAATACATTTGGTGGACCGGGATTCTCGGTGCTGGCTGCCAGCATTATTTTGGGCATCATGATCCTGCCCACCATTGTCAGCATATCGTATGATGCACTTCTCGCCGTGCCCACAAGTTACCGCGAGGGTTCTTACGCACTCGGGGCTACGAAGTGGCAAACCGTTGTAATGGTATTGATCCCTGCGGCGAGGTCAGGAATTGTTGCGGGCATAATCCTGGGTATGGGTCGTGACATCGGCGAAAAGATGGCGGTGATCATGATCGCGGGTAATGCATTGAAAATACCTGGCTCGATATTCGATTCGGTACGGACACTGACCTCGACCATCGCGCTGGAACTCGGATATGCAGCCGGTGACCATCGGGCCGCGCTATTTGCCTGTGGTTCCATTCTATTCCTGATCATAATAATGCTCAATATCGTTGCCACCAGGATCACAGGAAGAAAATGACGTTCCGTATCGGCCCGCGTACCAGCCAGATAATAGCCTATTCAATTCTCTTATTGATGACCGCAATAATGGTTATCGTACTTTTCTTTATCATCTTCTACATATTAAGGAATGGATTAGGTCAGCTTACGCTTGAGTTCCTCACTGATAAAACAAGAGAGATGGGTGAGGAGGGGGGTATCTTGCCTTC
>JBFEPB010000127.1:0-5080 GCA_041550295.1 bacterium
AAGTAAGGTATTCGGTAACCGACGCTTTCTATGGATTACTCGTGCTTGATGAATACACGCGACAGACTCGCGCCAGCCTTGCACAACTCGAACGTTTCGCAGCGTCGGTCGAGACACGATTCAAGGCAGGATTGGTCTCCCGCTTTGATCTGCTGCGTGCTCAGGTCCAGGTCGACAATCTGAAACCTCAGGTTATTCAGGTCGAGAATACGCTGAAACTTGCTCGGGAGGGATTTAAAATGCTCTTGGGTATGGATTTAGATAGAGAATTCACACTGGACGGCGAGCTCAGGATGATCGAGGAAGATTTCTCCCTTGATCTATTGATTGAGGACGCAATCCAGAATCGCTCGGAAATAAAGAATCTGAAGAAAACGGAGAGGATTGCTCAACTGTCTCAGGCCATTGCGCGCCGCGCAAATCTACCATCAGTAGTTGGCGGCGCAACATACGAACGCAGAAAACCGTTCAGCATCACTGGCGAGGAGTGGGGTTCAAGCCTGACTTTCAATTTAGGCTTCGAGTTTCCTTTGTTCGCCGGCTTCAATAATCTGTACAAAAGCCGAGAGGCTGGATTGGTGATAAAAGAAGCACGCCTCGCTCTCGACAACCTCGAAAGAGCTATCATTGTCGAAGTCAAATCTGCTTTCCTGATGTATCTAGCCGCGAAGGAGGCAATCGATGCCGCCGAGAAAAACGTCGGACAGGCCAGGGAAGCATTCAACATAATAGAAACAAGATATAAGAACGGGCTAGCCACTAGTCTTGAGGTCCTGGATACAGAACTGGCATATCGCCAGGCACAGGTCAACTATCTAACAGCACTCAAGAACTATAACACAGCGCTGGCCGAAATTTACAAGGCAATTGGCAAGGAGGATTAAATGCGTAAATGGTTGATCATTATCATAATCGTTGTTGTTGCGATCATCGCAGTTTCTTTGAGAATCGGAGCCTCAAGACGTGGCCGACAAACCGAGGAATTCACTGCGAGTATTTCGGTTGAAGTTATGCCTGCAAAACGTGATAACGTTAAGAGTACCTGCGAAGTCCTGGGCACGATAATGGCGGTCAAGACGGCACAGGTGTTTCCCGAAACCATGGGTAGAATCACACAGATACTTGTCAAGGAAGGCACCTACGTTGCAAAAGATAATCATCTGATGGCGATGCGCAATGAAACGATCGGATTCGAATATGAAGAAGGTTTCATAAGATCACCGATAAACGGCAATATCGCAAAGATTATGGTCGACGTCGGCTCCATGGTCGCACCACAAACGCCGGTCGCCGTCGTAATGGATTACTCAAGGGTCAATGTCGCTTTCAACGTTGCCGAAGCTAATATGGGCTGCATAGGCAAAAATGACAAAGTTGTAGTTATGGTCGATGCCATGCCCGGTGAGTCCTTCACAGGAACCGTCACCGAGCTTACACCGGTAGTTGACCCGATGACACGTACGCTGGGCGTAAAAGCATCAATAAACAACGCCAAGAAGATGTTGCGGCCAGGTATGACCGCACGCATAACCATCAATCTCGGCGAGAAAAATAATGTCATTGTAGTTCCGCGTGATGCACTCCTCGATGGCTATCTCTTCGTCGTCACCGACAGTACTGCCGAGCGCCGTAATGTCATGCCGGGATTGATAGGCGACAAGTATGCCGAGATAGTCAGTGGTCTGAATGATGGTGAGCGTGTAGTCATCGTTGGTCAGCAGCGACTCGCCGGTGGCGAAAAAGTCATGCCCGTATTGAGGAGCGAATTATGAATCTGACCGACGTTTCCATAAAAAGACCTCTGTCCGTATCCATGGTCTTTTTGGCCATAATCCTGTTCGGTTTTATCTCGGTAACGAATCTCCCGGTCGATCTCTTCCCGAATGTGACATTTCCAATGATGATCGTGCTCACGACGTATCCGGGAGCAGGTCCCGAAGAGATCGAAACACAGATAACCGAACCGCTCGAGCAAACTCTCGGCACGGTCAACAATATCAAAAAAGTCACATCTACTACATCTGAAAACATATCCAATATTCTTCTCGAGTTTGAATGGGGTACTGATCTCGATGCGGCTTCAAATGATGTACGGGACCGCATGGGCTTTATCCTGCCATATCTACCCGAGGATGCTGATTATCCGTTGATATTCAAATTCGACGTCTCCCAGCAGCCGGTCATGATGTACAACATATCTGGCGATATCGACCCGCTCGAATTGGATCAGATAGCGGATGATATAGCCGAACGCCTGCAGCGGGTTGGTGGTGTTGCCGCTTCGTATGCCATGAGCGGTACGATGACCGAGATACAGGTAATCCTAGATCCGGTCAGACTACGCGGCACGGGCATCACTTCTGACCAGGTAATGCAAGTATTGCAAGCCCAGAATATCAACTTTCCGCTTGGTAATGTTGAATCCGGTCGAAAAGTCTATATTGTCCGCACGATTGGCGAATACACAAACCTCGCTGAAATCGAGAAGACAGTCGTCGGTAGCAACAACGGGGTACCCATACTGCTATCCCAGGTGGCGGAAGTACGCGAACAGGCCTCGGAGATCACATCACTCTCACGCACAAATGGTGTTCAGTCAATTTGGGGAATTGCCCAGAAGAGAACCGATGCCAACTCAGTCAATGTAGGCAATGCGCTCGCGAAGGAATTGGAAAACATCAAGAAAGACCTGCCACCGGGCATCAAGATCGACGTCATGTTCAATCAGGCAGATTATATTACCAGATCCGTAAGCAGCACTGCGCAAACTCTGATAATGGGCGCGATCCTTGCGGTCATCGTTCTATTCTTGTTCCTGGGTAGTTTCCGCTCAACTCTGTACATGGCAGTCGCAATTCCGATCGCTGTATTCTTCGCGCTCTTTTTCATGTATCTGTTCAATATGAGCCTCAATATCATCTCGCTCGGCGGTCTGACAATCGCCATAGGTATGGTACTCGATTCTGCTATCGTGGTGTTCGAGGCAATATTCCGGCATAAGGAAAAAGGCGAGGACGCGGTGAAGGCGGCAAGCACCGGTGCAAAAGAAGTCGGAATGGCAATCACCGCTTCCACACTGACGACCGTTGCCGTATTCTTGCCCTTACTCCTCGTCAGGGGCTTTGCATCGATCTTCTTCCAGCCGCTGGCGCTGACTGTAACATTCGCTCTTGTATCCTCTCTCGTTGTCGCCTTGACCATCATCCCCATGCTGTCGGTGAGGTTCGGAAAGGTAAAACGTAGCGGGTTCGGCCAAAAACTAAACAATTTCTACGGAAGACTGGAAGACACCTATAGCCGGCTGATCAGGTGGGCGCTCAGTCACCGGTGGGTCGTTGTTCTTGGCACAGTTGCCGTATTCGTGATCAGTCTTTTACTCATCCCGTTCATCGGTACTGAACTGAGTCCCGATGTCGACCAGGGTGAAATCATCATCGAAGCCGAAATGCCGGTCGGTACCAATCTCTGGGTTACCGATTCTGCGGTGAGGCAGCTGGAAAAGATTATTCTCGAAGAAGTTCCCGAGATCGACATACTCTCAACATCAATTGGTAGCGGAGAGGGTGGTTTCTCAAGTCTCTTTTCTGCCACTTCAGGCCCTCACGCTGCTCAAATATATCTGGAACTCGTATATCGCGAACAGCGTAATCGTTCGGTCAAGGACATACAGCGTGAATTGCGTCCTAAAATGGCTGGCATTCCCGGGCTCAAAGTGAAGTACGCCACCGAGCAATTCTCCATGTTCGGCGGCGGCAAGCCGATCGCCATAAAGATACTGGGATACGATTTCCAGAAGGCAAAGGAATTGTCTGATCTGCTCATGGACACGCTCCAAAGCGTCAAGGGACTCGTCGATCTCGAAGCAAGTATTGTGGAAGGGAAACCCGAGTTGCGTCTGGTAATCGATCGTCAGAAGGCAGCGAATTTCGGACTAACACCATATCAGATCGGCCAGATCTTGCGTTCGCGTGTGGAAGGGACCGTCGCAAGTCAGTATCGCAGAGAAGGCAACGAGTACAACATCAAGGTAATGTTCGACAAGAGATTTCATGACGACATCAAGAAGGTAAGTGCAATGACGATCACCACACCGATGGGCGAAGTACCGATCGCTAATTTTATCAAAGACACTATCGCCGTCGGGCCGGTCAAGATCGAGCATGAGGATAACTACCGGCTCGTGACTGTCAGCGGTAACATCGAAGGGCGAGACCAAGGCAGTGTAGCACGCGATGTCCAGAAAATCCTGAATACTATTCCGAAACCCGCTGATTTTACCATTGAGCTATCTGGCGGTTATGAGGAACAGGTCAATACCTTCAGGGACCTTTTCATGGTGATCATTCTGGCGATCGTTCTCGTCTACATGATAATGGTCGGCCAGTTTGAGTCCTTTCGTGAGCCATTTATCATAATGTTCACCATCCCGCTTGCCCTCATCGGAGTACTCTGGATGTTATTCTTCACCGGCACGACACTCAACATGCAGAGCCTGCTTGGCGTCCTGCTCCTGGGCGGCATCGTGGTCAACAATGCGATCGTCTATATCACTTACACGAATCAGCTCCGCCGTGAACAAGGCTTTAAATGCATGGATGCCGTTGTCGAAGCCGGCAGGGTACGCATGCGTCCCATTCTTATGACTGCGTTCACGACATCCTGCGGTCTCATACCAATGGCACTAGGCATCGGCGCAGGCAACGAATTGCGTGCTCCCATGGCGCGTTCAGTCATCGGCGGTCTGATGGTTGCCACTTTCTTAACCCTGGTCTTCATCCCCGTACTCTACACGCTGTTCGAACGAAAAAAGGACAAAGCCTGCGAAGCAGATCTGACAAAATCAAAGTAGCCTAGAAAGACATCCCGCATCCTGCTGTCAACTCCCACCATAATTTGTGGGTAGGCAGGATGCGGGTTCACCCTTACGCTGCACGCTAAACGCATCATGCAAACGTCAATCCCGTAAGTCCGTCACGGGGACTGGCTCCGTGAGGTGCCTGTCCCCTTAGAAGGAAACGATACTAACGATCCAAACGTTTGTTGTTAAATGGCTACCCCGGTAACTCCCTGAATATCTTCT
>JBFEPB010000128.1:0-5071 GCA_041550295.1 bacterium
ATGCCAGCGTCCTCTAAACTGGCTTTGAGCATCTTTCCGAAACTGTCTTTGTCTTCGACGACGAGAATATCAGCCATAATGAATTAGCCAGAGCGGCGAAAGACTTCGCGGGTCTTCTTCATTGCGCAAAATTCTCCGCACATTGTACACGTGTCCTTCAATTTCGATCGTGAGCGTTTGTAGATCTTTTTGGCTTTTTCAGGCGCGGCAAGAAGCGTGAGCAATTTCTTCCAGTTCAAATCGTATCTTGCTTTTGATACTTCCAGATCGATCTTCTTCGCATTTTTTAGGCCCTTGGCGATATCGGCTGCGTGTCCGGCAAGTTTTGTTGCGATTACGCCATCCTTTACTTCTTCGATATTGGGTAGGCCGAGGTGCTCAGAAGGCGTGACATAGCAGAGAAAATCCGCTCCGTGATATGCAGCCAGGGCGCCGCCGATCGCCGCCACTATATGATCGTAGCCTGCTCCGACATCGGTCACTAATGGCCCGAGCACGTAGAATGGTGCGCCTTCGCACACATTTTTCTCAAGCAGCATGTTAGCTTCGATCTCGTTTATCGGGATGTGTCCCGGTCCCTCGACCATAACACTGACCCTTGCCTTTCTCGCTCTCTTTACGAGCTCACCGATGACCATCAGTTCTTTTATCTGGTACTCATCAGTCGCGTCGGCAATCGCGCCGGGCCTTAATCCATCGCCGAGACTGAGCGTTGCGTCAAATTGCTTAGCGATTTCTAATAGTCGGTCATAGTGTTCATATAGGGGATTTTCCTTCTTGTTGTGCTGCATCCATTCAATCATCATTGAACCACCGCGGCTCACGACACCGCAGACGCGGCGTTTCTTTTCCATTCCCTTGATACTTTCCCTGGTTACACCACAATGTACGGTGATGAAATCGACGCCGTCAGCCAATTGTCTTTCGATTACCTCGAAGATCTCATCGACCGATGCCTGCGTGAACGGCTTGCGTTTTTTTCTTGCTTCGATCGCCACTTGATAGATCGGCACGGTTCCGATCGGGACTGATGAGTGCTTGACAATTGCACGTCTGATCTTGTTAATATCACCGCCAGTCGACAGGTCCATCACGGTGTCGGCACCTGCTTCAATTGATGCGTTGAGCTTGTGCAGTTCAAAATCTAAGTCGGCGACATCGGGTGAAGTGCCTATATTAGCATTCACTTTGGTGGTGAGTCCCTCACCGACTGCCAGGGGTCTGATTCGATGCACCCTATTCTTCAAGAGGACAATGCGCCCGTTTTTGATACCCTGCTTAAGGTACTTTAATGATACGCCCTCTTTCTTGGCGATTTGCCGATATATGTCAGGCATTATTTTCTTTCCACTGGCATGCCGAGCGAGGTCTTGGGTACGGCAACCGACACGAATTTCAGGATGAAAGAAAGTGCTTTTTCTTCACTCGGTGCCTCAAAGGTCAAGATATAATCAGGTTTTCCAAAAAGGCTCAGAAACTCGCGAATTTTAATGTCTTTTGGCACTTTTATTGTCTTGATTATTTTATGTACTTCATCCACCTTGCCCGGTATGACTTCTAACATAGAGACAAAAATCATATACGCTCCTTTCTGCTTAATTATAGTCGTATTTGTGTTTTTGTCAATTCGGCACGCCTCTGGCGTGCCGTCGATGACGACGATGAAAAGGAAGATTACGATAATTGCCACGGGGCTTTGATTGCCTCCCCGCGTCATCGTTCGACTTGACCGGACGATCCAGAGTAATACGATGACTTATAACCTGGATTCCCCGATCAAGTCGGGGAATGACGAGGTGTAAGTCGGGGAATGACTCTGATATATGGAGTTTTATTGTGCGTTATGCGTGCAGCTTACACTGATTACGTCATGCGCGACCTAGCCAGCGCTTGACATATTATCTTGATTAATTAAAATTGAGAAAAAGGAGGAGGTATGGAGAAGTTGATCGGCAAGATTACCCACTATTTCAATAAGATCAATGTCGGCATTGTTGAGATCACTGAAGGTGAATTAAAAGTCGGTGATACGATACACATAAAGGGGCACACGAGCGACTTCACCCAGCAAGTGAATTCAATACAGATCGAGCACGAGCAGGTTGAAAAGGCAAAGAAGGGAGACGCGGTCGGCATAAAGGTCGATTCGCCAGTGCACGAACACGACCAGGTTTTTCTCGTTACCGAATAGCGATACGCTCTTTGTGTTGTATGTTATCTAGTTATACAGCTATACGCGGACTCCGCGGTCGACGAACAGGTGGCGCTTGATTTTCTGCGTACTGGTCTTTGGAAATTCTTCATCGCGAATTTCAAATTCAGTCACCTTCTTGTAAATCGGTAGTTCTTCATTGACCTCACGTACGATATCTTTGTAGATATTTTCTACGTCGATCTCACTCATCTCCACACCTTTTTCCTGACTGTGTTGCTCCAGACGCTCATAGTCAGGGAAGATCAGGGCACAGATCTGCTCTTTCTTGGTTTTTGGATCGATCCTCGGAATGACCAGTACTTCTTTTATCCACTCGCTCTTTATTAGTTTCGCTTCGATTTCTTCAGGTTGTATGTTCTTACCAGTCTGTGTTACGATCAGACTCTTTTTCCTGCCCGTGATATAGACATAACACTCGTCGTCCATGTAGCCCAGATCACCGGTGTAAAGCCAGCCGTCCTTCAACACTTCGTCGGTCGCCTCTTTGTTCTTATAATAGCCGAGCATTATGTTTGGCCCCCGTGCAATAATCTCGCCGATGCCATTCTCATCCGGGTCATCGATCTTTATTTCAACATCTGGGATTGCGACGCCAACCGACTTCACCTTTGGTTTTTCCAGGGGACTTACCGAGAGCACAGGTGCCGATTCGGTCAAACCATATCCTTGTAGAATAGGAACCGCGAGCAGCTGTAGTGCCTTGGCGACCTTCTCGGTGAGCGCGGCGCCGCCAGCACATGCAATTCTCAGGTTACCGAGTCCCATCTCCTTGCGTATTCTGGCGAAGAGAGGTTTGCGCAAGAATGGCACCACTGAACCGATGCCGCTTATCGCATTGAACATGATCTTTTTCGTAATGCCTGAACTGCCAACCTTACGGTAAAGTGCACCGACAAATTTCTCAAAGAGTAGCGGTACCGCGATAAGACAGCTCACATTCGCTTCTTTCATCGTGGCCAGTATGTCGGTTGGTTTCAAACTCGGCGGGTAATATATGGCTGCACCACGGAAGAGAGGGAAGAGGAAACCGGCGGTTCCTTCAAATGTGTGATGCATGGGGATGATTGAGCAGAGCGTGTCTTTCTCGTTGATTTCGATGAAACGCTCGACCGATTTCATATTGCACATGATATTATAGTGGCTGAGCATGACCGCCTTCGATGTTCCGGTTGTACCGGAAGTGAATATCAAGACGGCAAGACCCTTGGGGTCAATGTCTTTGATCGGGATATCCTTTTTCACGGATATGCGTTTGATATCTGCCATGGGTATAACCTGTTCAACGTTCTTTATCTCGCCCCTGAGTTCGTTTATCTTGTCGAGGTAGGTTTCCGACACGATGATCCCCTTGGATTCACTACGGGTGAGAATGTGAATTATTTCCGCATCCTGGGATAAACGATCGACCGGGACTACTATCAAGCCGGCCCGTACGACTGCCAGGTATGATATCGCCCATTCTGGCGAATTCTCTCCCATGACCGCAAATTTGTCACCCTTCTCAAGACCGAGTCCCAGAAGATAGTTCTTCATTTTTATTACTTCATCTTTCAACTGGCGGTAGGTATATACCGTTTCCCCTTTCTTGAGGGCGAGTTTGTCAGGCCAATTTCTGACCGAACGTTCAAAAACGTCACCTAATAGATCTATTTCTCCATTCATTTCTTCTCCAGTTTGAATATGCTTTCTCTGCCCTTCTTGACCAGGATTGGTGTCAGCTGCTCAACCGGGTATTTATCTCTGAGCATGAAAAATTCAATGAGAACAGGAAGGTTGATGCCACATATGACTCTCAAATCTTCTCTGTTCTTAAGCAAGTTGTAGCAACTTATCGTACAGCTACCACCTGGTAAATCGACGAAAACAAGTGTTTCTTGTTTGTTGGATTGCTCGAGTACTTTCTCAAGCCTTTCGTTCAATAGATTATATGACAGTGCAGTATTGGAGACAACTTCAACGTCGTCTTGTTTGCCAACAATCTGCTCAGCTGTTTTGAGCATCATCACAGCAAAATCGCCATGTCCCACTATTATACCTTTAATCACTGGCATCTACTCAATATCCTCGTCAAAATGAACGCTGGGCATTTCCCGTTCGGTTAATATCCTCTTGAGCTCTTTATCGTAATCCTCAGCAGGTCTGACACCGCGCAGATCGAGCAAATAATTCATTGCAATGACCTCGGCGATAACAGAAATATTCTTTCCCGGACTGAGCGGTATGATGATATGGGGGATATCAACACCCAATATCTCTTTTTCCTTTTTCTCGATGCCGAGGCGTTCGAACTCACCCTTTATCTCATCCCATAGAACGAGTTCGATGATCACCTCTATCCTTTTCTTCAAGCGGACCGATTTCACCCCAAATATTCTGAAAATATCTACAATGCCGACCCCTCTTATTTCTATATGATGCTTCAATCGGTCGCTTTTCTCGGCGCCGGTTCCGACCAGAATGCCGCCTCTTCTGATAATTGAAATAAGATCATCGGCGACGAAACGGTGTCCGCGTTCGATAAGGTCCAGCGCGCATTCACTCTTCCCGGTACCTGGTTTACCAATGAACAGCACTCCCACACCATAAATATCCACGAGTGTGCCCTGCAGGCAAGCGGTGGGGGCTAGCTTGAAATCAAGATATGCGGTAAGGCTGTGAATGAAAGGTGTTGTAGAATTCGGGGTCCGCAGGATCGGAATTTTCCGGCGCTGTGCTTCTTCGATGAATTTTTTATCGATAGCCAGATTCTTGGTTACGATGACGACCGGCGTGCCCAATCTCATGACCGTGGCAATGCGTCGGTTTTTGATCTCTCTTTTCAACGTTTTCAGGTAGAACGTTTCAGTCTTGCCTATG